>JAJYYW010000033.1 GCA_021800575.1 bacterium | reverse complement strand
GCAGGCGCACGGAAGGGCAGTGCCTCCCGTGAGTTCCTGGATACGGCGCGGCTCATCGAGGGTACGATCCCGGGAACACCCGTGGATCCCGTTCCGGAAAATACAACGCTGTGTGTCGTCGTGACGGACGCGCATTTTGATAAATCTTCGCTCCGTGCCATAGCAAAAATGGCTTCAGCGGGCATTGCCAGGGCATTATCCCCTGCGGGCATCAGTTTCGATGGCGACATCGTTTTTGCGGTATCGACAGGAGACAAGACCGAGATGCTGGATGTTGTCGGCGTTGCAGCCGCACACCTGGTCGAGGATGCCCTGCGGCGGGCCGCCCTGTTTGGCGACGGCTTCGGCATTGTGCCGTCATACCGGGACTGGAAAACCGGCAGCACCGCAGGGGCCGCTTGACGGCGGTTACGGAGGGCAGGAGCATGCATGAGGACAAACGATGGTGAAGGATAGAATCGAGGCCGTTCGGGCGCTCTTAAAAGACGGCAACGAAGTCGTCCGGCAGGCGGCCTCCCGTGCTCTCGATAAGTTGAGCGTACGAAACGGGATTGAAAAGTACGGTGAAGCGTTGTCCAGTGATGATGTCCTTGTGCGGTCACGTGCGGTGTTCGGACTTGCAGCGCTCGATGACAGCAGGGCTCTGGAATACCTTGCCCGTGCAACCGCGGACAAGGATGCCGGTATCCGGGCAAACGCGGTTCGCAGTATCGGCGAAAAAAAGGGTATAAAGTATCTTGATAGTATCGTCAAACACATCACTGATCCGGATCTAACGGTGAGGAAGGAAGCAATAAAGGCCGTCGGCACTATGGGCAATGTTGCATACCTGGCAAACCTTTTACAACTTCTCAAAGATCCGGACACGGGTATCGTGACGGCAGCAATCGTTGCGATAGGAAGATTGAAGGACCCCCGTGCAGAAAAACCGCTCCTGATCCTCTTAACACATCCCGCTCCCGAGATCCGCAGTGCTGCAGCGGCGGCGCTTGCAGATCTCGAATAACGATGAACCCGCTTTCCTACGCTTTCACCAGCAACCGGTAATACAGCATGCCCACATACTCGTGGAGCGCTCTGTAGGTGTTTTCCAGTCCTTCCATGCTCGGCATATAATCCATGAAATTGTAGCACGATCTGTTCGTTTTATAATCGGTCGGTGCGGGAATGACATTGGTCATGCCCGCATGGCGGAATGCAAACACCGCCCTTCTCATATGATATGCGGAGGTGATCAGAATAATGTTCTTGCACGCCATTTTTGCACACAGGGTTTTGACATCAACAGCATTTTCATACGTATTCCTGCTTTGTGAATCCGTGATAATGTCTTTCTCCGGGACCCCCATCTGGGCCAGGTACCGCTTCAGGACAGGTGCTTCGGGCCGCTGGCACCGGAACGCCTTTCCGCTGCTGACGATGATCGGCAGCGGATCAATCCTGTACAATCTGAATGCATACACAAGCCGGTGCAGTGCATCGCCGGTCGGCGACCCCGTTCCTTCGAGGTCGGGTGCATTCGTGTGGATGCCGCCGCCGAGCACAACGTACACGTCGTGATCCGCTATCGTCGTGATGTTCAATGGCGGATAGGTATTTTCGAGCGGTGTGATAAGTCTGTCAGCAAGAGGTCCCAGACAGGCGGTATACACGGACGCGGCGAATATGATCATGAGAATGCCGATGCCATAAATTTTTTTCTTCAGCAGCATAAGCGCCCATAAGAAGAGCATCGTGATGGCCAGGCCTGGCGGCAGCAGCCATGCAGTGAACAATTTTGACAGTATAAACATAAAACCTCCTTCCTAAGGTTTTTTCGATCGGTTCAGCAGTTTTCCCGCAAGATAAAACAACGGTAGCACGATTACGGTAAGAATACCAACAGCGGTTGTCCATACTATGATGCCGGTCTTTTTAAGTATTCCCCCGTGTGCCGGGGATTTGTAAAAGATTGATGCCTCGTACGGTGTCACATGGAGTGCAGTCCTGATGCTGCTGAGTCCGGTCCTTCCCAGGGCCATGATCGCTGTCCTGAGGGTAGCATCCGACAACCGTGACAGCAGCTGCGGTGGAAGGTACTTCAGAACGACGCTGTTGGTCCAATACAGGTATGCGGAAAAAAAACGTACGCTCTGATGATCGCCCGGGGCTTCAAAGGCGGTCCGGATCAGGGGCAACAGCAGCTCCTTTGCTTCCGGCTGTCTGATCAGCGTATCCGCCAGGTGCAGGAATTGTCCGGGAAGGAGGGCATGGGATGACACCATGGCGCGCAGATCGACCACGTCCCTGAGCCTGAAGGAAAAGTTATGATGGATAGCCATATGGTACAGGTTATAGAGCAGTGCTGTGTACGGGGACGGGGTAAGGAATGCGGTGTTGTCCCAGGTGACGGATACAGCATCTTCAAACGGATCAATATCGGCAACAGAAATGAACCTGTCGTCGAACAGGCGGATGTGGGCCTCGAGAGAAAGAGTGTCATCCGGTGAAAGATACGGCATGATATGGGATTTTATCGCGAACAGCCAGTTCTGATTTGTATCCCTGAACAAGGGGTGCATATTGTTTTGCCGCATCAGCTCTTTGAGCCTGTCCGCGTGCTGGGGCCGGACAAGGATATCGATGTCAGCCATGGGCCTGAGTCCCGTCTCACGGTAGACGGTAATGGCCAACGCTGCGCCTTTGAGCAGCAGGAATGGTATCCCCTCGCCCTCCGCCTGTTTTTTCAGCAGTTTTACCTGTTTCAGCAGAAGGATATTGCGTGCCGTGTTCTTCAGGTAACTGTCTTTCAGCCGGAGAACGATATTTTCATAACCAGGTACATTGAGCGGTTTGAGTTGATAATACAACAGTGGAGCGAGAAATTCTATGATAGCAAGGCGTGCAATCTTTTCCGGATTTTCCGACTGCAATGCTTGTTTTAACAAAGCCGCCTGCTCCGGTGATTGGACCGGGGAACAAAGGTCAAGCAGGAGCTTTCTTGATGGATCAAATAATTCTGTCATGGGTAGTGAAAGGTTATATAATGCTCGGACGCAATATCGTCCCGGTCATCGAAAATCCTGCCGTCAACCGTGACCCAGCTGTGTCCGGTTATGGACGTGCCGGTCATGGCGTCTTTGCGCAGACCCGTGTACAGGGAAACAGGATATCCTGCAGACTTCAGGAATTTATAGAGCAGCAAGGTCCTGTTCCAGCAGTGCTGCGGTCTGATCAATCCTATGATGCGGATCCAGATATGGACAAGGTCCCGTATCGTATCTTTGTCGCACGGATAACGGTCTTTTTGTTTTGACAGCACAGCGAACAGTTCCTGTAAACCAGAGCGCCGTTCAAGAACGGGCATCCAGAGTGCACCGATGCCTATTCTGAGAAACAGGACGGCGCGGCGGATTATGGTACAGGTAGAAGTATGTCCTTTTGCCATGTTGGCTGGTCGTTCAGGTGGACATCATTGGTTATATCAAAGCTGTTTGAACCGTCTGCGTTCATGAGGAATATCCTCTCATTGCCGTATTGAGTCGATACGTACGCTATGTACTTGCCGTCAGGAGAGAAAGCAGGGTCAAAAGCGTCGAAATCCGGATTGGACAGGCCTTTTGGCGGGGTACTGCAGTCAACCGGCATGGAAAATACCTGGAGATGCCCTGTTGCCGGAGAGGCCGTCAGGAAGACGATGGTTTTTCCGTCCGGCGACCAGGAGAGCGGGGGAACGATGTCGGACGTGTTACACAGCCACTGCTTGTTCGATCCGTCCGGGGAGATGGTATAGATACTCATAGGCGCTTCACTGCTCGGCAGGGGACTTGCGCCCGGGAAGGGGTCGTGGATATAGGCGATGGTCGTATCGTCCGGGGAGAATTTTCCGCAGCAGGCACCGGAGCCGTCGTCATTGGTTACCTGGGTAACGGCCCCGGTGGTCGTGTTCGTGATATAAAGCTGCCGGTGATAGCTGACGGCCTGGGTATAGACGATGCTGTTACAATCATGGCTGTAATCAGGGGCATCCAGGTCTGCATTCGGCGTGTCGGTAAGCTGGGCAAGACTGGTTCCGGTTATTGACACGGTGTAAATCTGAAACCTGCCGGTTCTGTCCGAAGAGAATGCTATGGTGTTTCTGCACGCAGTCGGGTAGGTGTCGAAGCACTGTTGTAAAACACAGGCAGTGGATGGGTCCGTAAGCCTCGTTACATCCGATCCATCCTGTTTCATGGAGTAAATGCTGTAGTCGCCGTCCCGTGCTGATACAAAGACGATCAGGGGCTGCTTTTGCTGAGCAATCGTAGTCTGATACGATTGACGGGAACATGAAGAGACGATTGCGCCGAGAGTAAGAAGGCTTAAGATCAGAGGTGACGAGTAGTTATGTTTCATGCTTTTCAACAATATTCAGGGATAAAAGTTTTTGAATGATGCTGTTGACACTGTTGTTTGCCTTTTCCTGATCGACCTCATAAGCAGACATAATGGATTCAACGATCTTGTCCTGAGAAAGGCTTGCTTCGATGCCCCTGAATATCGCAAGGCCTGTCTCGTTCAGGGAGTAGTACCGCTTGTTTCGCATGTCGAGCAGGATTGCCTCGTTGTTGTCGAGCTCGGTTACTATGATGTCTTCGGGGATTGTATAGGTTATCATAAAATAAAAAACAGGGCGGGCAGGGCCCGCCCTGTGGAAATTCTTTATAGTCCCAGGCTGCTCAAACTGACCTTGCCTGTTATGACATTGAGCAGCAGGTTGACGATATTGACGTACTGGTTCATCTGTGCGTTGTTCATGTTTGTTGTCGAATAGGCTATTGCGTCACAGGGCGCAGAAGCATTATAGGGTATACCAATGTAATTCTGGTATTTGCTGCACCAGTTGAATTGTCCCACCGTGAGCAGTCCGCCAAAGGTCGGATCCGGGAAGAACATGTAGGTATCATCGGGCAGTGCAATGCCAATGGTATCCAGGGAGTTCACGGGCAGTAGTGCCGCGAGCATGCCCGCCATTGAGGGGTCGAGCGTTGAGGCAAGCTGGACAAAAGTGGTTCCTGTCACATTCAGCGTAATCAGTTTTGGCGGATCAACAAAGGTGCTGGATGGCCAGTAGTGGTACCGCGGGAAGAATGCGGGTGATGTTGATCCCATGAGCGGTCCGAGCGGCAATACCAATCCCAGGCTCAAATCTATTCCTATTCCCAATCCACTGGTGTTGACATACACGCCTGCGTAGAGCAATGAGAACAGAGAACCGCTCCACAGGTCAGGCTGCCCGTTCTTTTCTCCGCATACAGCATTACCGATTCCTACCGGTGTATTTGGAATTGGCCACGGTAGATCTGCTGAGAGGCCGGGGAAAAGTGGTGGTAACGGGCTTAATGTAGTACAGGTAATATCGTCGCCATAGGGATCCGTATTGCTGGCAGCGTTGTACCCCAGTTCCAGGTTGTCGGGTGTCCTGTCAGTGCCAGTATCGCTCCACGCAGTCACGGTCGTCAACGTAGTTGCAGTTAAATAGTCTATGGAGTAGCCCGCTCCGGTAAAAGGGAATGACTGCTCTTCGTCGGCCTGTTCGATGACATCGCCTGCCTGATGGTAGACTCCGTCGCCATAGAGGTCAACGAAACAGGGTGTATTGCTCTGGGCGCTGTTGCAGACCTGTGTGCCAGCGTGCCACACGTTGTCTCCACTGTCTGCATACCATTCGCCTGAATATCCGGCTGTTATGGGACTGCCTGCACAAGAACCGGTTATAGTATACGTAAGGGGTGTGCCGGTGGTTGAGTCTGTTATAATACTGACGGCATCGCACGTACCATCCACCGTTCCGTTGATCACATTGCCAGGTCCGCTTGCAGAACCGGCGGTTCCGGGCGAAAAACTTGCCGTTGCTGTCCAGTAGCCTGCGCGGTTCGGGTCCTGGTTTGCCGGTACATGGACAAAACCGTCTGCAAAAGGTTCGGGTGCAACATACGAGCTTGCACCGAACACCTGATCACTGGTCTGATAATACAGCGGGGCAAACATCTTCAAATCGCTGGGAGGGTTGTTAAAAAACGCACCAAGATCGATAGAGGGCAATACCGGCAGCGACAGATATGCATCACCGACAGAATCAAACATCGTGGTCACGAGTGTGGGAAGTAAGCCGAGTAAGGGACCAAGCGTGCTGCTTCCTCCCCCAAGACCTGCAAGCAGCGGTTCCAGAACAGGTAATAGTCTTGGTACAAGAACCTGGACCGCAGGAATGACATCGAGCGGATGTTGTCCGTTGACATCTGTGACGCTTGCATTCAGTGCATTGGAAACAGACTGAAGATCGGTCAGGTAGATCAGCTTTGAAATGGCAGGCACGGTAATCGTCATGCTCGCACTCAGAGGGATGCTCAGCCCGCCGTTAATAAACAAAAGATTACTGATGAATTGTCCTGCTTTTTTCTGGTCCTTTGGAAGGAGGGCGATAACACCCTGCAAAAGAGAATTCGATGCAAGGCTCGGACTCAAGGCCGGCAACAATTTCACCAGTGCAATGTCCAGGATCTGGCCGATCACTTCTGAACCCCACGTGTCTTCGGTGAAGTACGAGGTCGTGGATGTGGGAGCATCGTATTTGCCGTTGCCGTCGTTATCGACGTAATTGATGAATCCATGGTCCGAGTTGTCGCCGGTGCGTGCCATGATGACGCTCAGGCCGTTGGACATATTCTGCGATGCATCGGCAAACAGGGACTGTGCATCGGAGAGCATCTGCGCCCCATTGGATGTCAGGGTGCCGAAGTTCGGGTCTGTCCATGGCTTGGAAACAGACGCCGGCATGGTGCAGCCTGTCTGTGTCAGGCCCGTGAGCAGATTGACGAGTTCATTCAGGACACCATTGTAGGCGAATAAGACGTCTGCGCCGCCCTGGAGCGTCTCAAAGATGCTCAGCATACCGTCGACCTCGCCGAGGTCGTACGCACCCGACATATCGATCGAGAAGCTCTGCCCGGCGAGCGATTTGCTGAGCAGTCCCAGGTCAGGGAGAATAACCATATTTGCCGTGTTAATCGAGAAGGTAAAACCTGTGATCGTGCTGACTGCCTTGAGGTGGGTAATGATGGGTGAAAGCATGTTATTGAGTACCGGTGCAAGCAATGTCTGGTACGCTGAGAGGTCTATGGGCGTACAGGTGCCGGATGATGGCGTGCCCGTGGACCCTCCCAGAATGTTCGTGGAACTGAGCAGGCTTGAAATCGTATCGAGACCGTTCCATGTGCCGATCATGGCAAGCCCGAAGTTTGCATGAGAATAAATAAACGTATAATGGGGGTCACTGTTGCCGAGATTATTCAGAGCATCGGCATAGAGGGATTGGGCCTGTGACCTTGCATTGGGATTGTTTAATCCTCCGGTTTCAATAATCTGGTCTGCCGTGAGAGTATTTTGATAGGGATCTACCTTGCTGGTTGAACACTGCGTAAGTAAAAGACTGAATAGAACAACTACCGGAAACAACAAGAAACGCTTCTTTCCCATAACGCACCTCCATTTTTATTTTTAATAATTTACTTTGCACTATTAGTCAAGTTTTTAGTGTGTAGCTCCTGAACAGGAAAATTCAGTGTTCAAGATCTAAAATCCAAGACATAAAACCCGCATCGTGAACCACGGAAAGCCAACAGGAAAGCATCAAGCTTCAAAGAGCTAAAAAGACAAAATCCTGAAAAGAAAGACCGCAGAAACCCGGGATGCGTCAGCAGGCGTTCAGCGTTGTATCGTGCTGAGATATCCGATGATTTTGTACGTGAGTTTCGCTGCGAGAAAATCTGTTATCGTCGAATGGGGCAGGGGGGCAAGCTCCATGATGTCGCAGCCTATCAGCCGTTTTTTCTGCAGGATCATCCTGATGAGGTCCAGGACATCATACCACGAAAGACCGCCGGGCTCCGGTGTACCGACAGCCGGTGCAATGGAAGGATCGAAACCGTCGAGGTCGATGGTGAGATACACCGTATTCCCCAGTGCATCCACCACGTGCTCTTTCCAGAGGCTGTCCCTGCGTATGGCATTCATAGAAAACGCCCGGATGCCTTTTTGCCGGACGATGTCGTACTCTTCCCTGCTCTGGCTGCGTATGCCCGTCTGAACGATAGTCACCATATCCTTTATCCGCGCCATCACGGAGCCATGACTGTAGATGGTACCTTCGTAGGCTTCAGCAAGATCGGAATGCGCATCTATCTGGAGCACGGTCATCCGGGAAAACTGTTCTGAAAATGCTTTAACGATAGGATAGGTTATGGAATGCTCACCGCCGTAGGATATAAGAAATTTATCTTGAATAGGGAGCTTTTTGACGGTCTCATATATCTTCTGTATGGCGTGTTCCGATGTGCCCTTGTCGAAGATGATGGGGTCGAGGGTATGGATACCTTCCCGGTACGGTTCCTGTGCGAGTTCTTCATCGAATAATTCGAGGTAGTGCGACGCCCTGATAATAGCGTCAGGGCCGGACTTCGTTCCCGTGCCGTACGATGTGGTTTGCTCATAGGGGATCGGTAAGATCAAAAACCTCGCCTGATCAAACGGTACGGTGTGTTTCAGAAAACTGTGTCTGTCGGGTACAGGTGCCGGCATGCTCTCCTCCTTTTAGGGCAGCAGTACTGCAGCCGCCAGGACCGTCGTCCAGTAACCGTCTTTATCAACCGTTGCGGACTGGGTGATGTTCCGCGTCGTAACCACGTGTCCCTTGATGGTCCAGATCTCCTTTTGTTCGTCCCAGCTCTTGGTCGGATCGAATTCGACACCGAGGGTTGTCGCCAGCATGAATGCCGCAAGGTCTTCCGCATAGTCTCCAGCGATTTTCTCAGTCTGTCCGAAGCTGTGGTGTTCGGAGAGATATCCGTGTATCGTTTCGTCTTTCGGATTTGCAAGCCCTATAGATGATGCAATCAGCCGGTGGGGCTCATTGGAAGCATTCTCCGAGAGGACGCAGAAAACAATCTGTCCCTTCTGCAGGTATTGCAATCCCTGATCAATGGTAACGATCTTACACCGCGGAGGGATAATACTGCTCACCCGTACGAGGTTGAACTCTGCTATCTTTGCATCCCTGAGTGCCATCTCAAAACTGGTGAGTTTCTGCGTGTGTCTTCCTATGCCCTTTGTTAAAAACAGTTTGGAGGGTACAAACATGCATTCTCCTTTTATTGCGGATCCATTCTTTTATGGAACGGCGTGTCCTTCGTGTCAATAAAAACGATGGATTATTTCTTACCGCCGACCACGATCTGGGGTATCCGGAGCGTTGGCTGGCCGTCTGCAACAGGGACACCCTGGTTGTCTTTGCCGCAGGTGCCGATACTGTAGCCGATGTCGTTTCCGACCTTGTCGATCTCCCGCAGAACAGCGGGACCGTTGCCGAGCAGGGTAACACCCTCCACCGGAGGACCTATCTGTCCGTGCTCTATCGTGTGTCCCTCGGTGATCTCGAATATAAAATCGCCCGTTGCAGTGTTGACTTCTCCTCCTCCCATTTTGAGGACGAGCAGGCCGTTGTCCACGTCTGCTATGATGGCAGAAGGATTGTCCTTCCCACGCAGGAGATCGGA
>JAJYYW010000032.1 GCA_021800575.1 bacterium | reverse complement strand
GATTCCTACATATCTTCAACCGGTGATGATATTGCAATCTTAATGACACATGAAAAGGGTGAGGGAAACGACAAGATCCACAAGCTTGCATGGGACGCGTTTAAGGAAGGTACCGAGGTTGCCAAGGAACAGGGCCTCTACGGTGCAGGACAGGACCTGCTCAAGTCAGCCTTCTCCGGCAATGTGAAGGGACTCGGTCCTGCTGTCGCCGAAATGGAGATAGAAGAGAGAAAGAGCGAGCCGTTTTTATTTTTTGCCGCGGACAAAACAGACCCGGGTGCCTATAACCTGCCGTTATACCTTTCCTTTACCGATCCGATGTACTGTTCCGGACTGCTGCTGAATCCCCAGTTGAGCAAGGGGTTCAAGTTTATCGTTATGGATGTCGAGCATATAGAAGGGGACAGGGTCATCGAGCTCGAAACACCCGAGGAAATCTACAGCCTTGCCGCACTTCTGAGAGATAATCAAAGGTTTGTTGTCGAAGGAATTTATTCGAGGCACGACCAGACACAGGCTGTTGCCGTGAGTACGTCGAGGCTGCACAATATTGCCGGTACGTACACCGGCAAGGACGACCCCATAATGCTGGTAAGGGTTCAGGGCAATTTCGCAGCAACGGGCGAGGTGCTGTCGACGTTCAGTCTGGGACATTATGTCGCAGGTTTTATGAGAGGAAGCCACAATGGCCCTCTGATGCCGGTCAAGATCAATTCCTCCATCTCGTATTTCGACGGACCGCCGGTCGTATCATGTCACGCCTTCTCCGTGCACAACGGCAAGCTGACGGAACCGGTCGATGCCTTCGACCACCCGTTCTGGGATCATGTGCGGAATAATGTTTCTGCTAAGGCGCTCGAACTCAGGAAACAGGGGTTTTCCGGTCCTGCAATGCTGCCGTACGGTGAACTCGAATACGGCGGTATCGTTGAAATTATGAAGAAACTCGACAAGCGGTTTACCGTCCGGGGCAAGTAAGACGGTCGTCCCGCCTGTCCGGGAACGGCAGTAGCGCACACGGTAGCACTGCTGCCGGGAAAGAGCGAGGTACGTTTGTATGATCATAGCTGGTAAAGCGATCGAGTCCAACGACAGGGTTATCACGCACAATCCCTATGACAACAGTGTTGCCGGGGATGTGTCGCGTGCGTCCGAAGCGGATGTAGAAAAGGCCGTCGAAGCAGCCCGCAGGGGGCTCGAGGACCTGGCGCACCAGACCCCGTATGATCGGTACAGTACTCTCATCAAACTTTCCGGAATACTTTCGCAGCGGGCTGAGCAATTTGCAAAAACCATTGCCTCTGAGATGGGCAAGACCCTCAGGGAGGCGCGAGCAGAGGTTGCGCGGGCAGTTCAGACCGCTGCATGGTCCGCAGAAGAAGCAAAGCGGCTGTACGGGTCGACCGTTCCCATGGATGCGGCACCTACCGGCACGGGGAAGGTAGGGCTGTACCTGCGCGTTCCGGTCGGCATCGTTGCCGCGATTTCCCCGTTCAATTTTCCCTTGAACCTTTCGCTCCACAAGATCGGGCCCGCGTATGCCGCGGGTAATCCGTTCATTCTGAAGCCCGCGGAATCGACGTCCATGACCGGCGAAATGCTGGGACAGGCGTTCGTCGATGCGGGTGCTGTCCCCGGCGCGGTCAATGTCCTGACCGGTTCGGGCTCGAAGCTCGGCTTGAAGCTGGTAACACATCCCGATGTACGCCTGATAACCTTTACCGGCAGCAGGGATGTCGGCGCATGGATCACCCGCAACGCGGGTTTGAAAAAGGTAGTCATGGAACTGGGCTCAAACTCCGCCGTCGTTCTTGCACAGGACGCTGTGCCCGAAGACATGGTCAAGCGGGTCGCCCTGGGCGGTTATTCTCAGGCAGGCCAGGTATGCATTTCCGTGCAGAGGGTCTATGTCCATGAGAAGCTGTTCGACCATTTCGTGGATCTGCTGGAACAGCAGGCGCGTGCGCTCACGGCGGGCAACCAGCTCGACGATGCCACGGATGTCGGCCCTGTGGTTACGCACAACGATGTGCTCAGAATACATTCGTGGATCGACGAGGCCGTGGCTCACGGAGCACGGCTTGTCTGCGGCGGTGAAATCAACGGCAACGTTATGACACCGGTGGTACTGACCGGGACGCGGGAAACAGACAAGGTGGTCCAGGACGAACTGTTCGGCCCTGTTCTGGTCGTCAATAAGTTCAAGGACGATGATCAGGCGATTGCCATGGTCAACAATTCACGGTATGGATTGCAGGCGGGCGTGTACACGCACGACCTGAACCGTGCGTGGCGCTATGTACGGGAGATCCATGCAGGTGGTGTGCTGATCAACGAGATTCCGAATTTCAGGGTTGACCTGATGCCGTACGGCGGTGTGAAGGAATCGGGCATTGGAAGGGAAGGGCCGCGCTTTGCCGTGGAAGAGATGACCGAGATCAAGCTCGTCGTATTCCATCTCGGTTAGCCAACAACCCGGTTCCGGCCGTTGCGTTTTGCCTCGTACAGCTTTGCATCAGCATGCTTGATGAGCGATTCCGCGTCACACAGATGTCTGTCCTCGTTGCTTGCAAGGCCGATACTGAGGGTAACGTGTATCCGGTCGTTCCCGTACCAGGTCGTGTGATTCATCACGCTCGTTCGTATCCGTTCACTGATGATGTTGGCATCGTTGAGTGAAGTCCGGTCGAACAGAACGAGAAATTCCTCTCCGCCGAATCGAGCGGATTTGTCCGCCGACCGCAGTGACGAGCCGAAAATTCCGGCAATGTCCCTGAGTACCGCATCTCCTGCAATGTGGCCGTAGGTATCGTTGATTTCCTTAAAGTGATCGATATCCGCCATTGCGACGGATACCAGCCGTCTTTCGTGTCCCGGCTGCGTGAGCATGGTGTTGAGAGTCCTTGTGATACATGTTTTGTTGTAAAGACCGGTAAGCCCGTCTTTTTCCGCACTGTCTTTCATGCGCTGGAAGAACAGGGATTCATGTTTCGAGAGCAGTGCGACCTTGAGTTTATAGATGCCGATCGCGAAGATGTCACCTTCATGGAGCTCTGTTTCTGTTATTTTTATACCATTTACATATGTTCCGTTGCTGCTGTTCAGATCTTTTATGACCATGCTGTTTTGATCCACAACGCTGATTTCTGCATGCCTGCGCGAGACTGTCGGGGAGTCCAGAACAATATCGGCATTCTGTCCCCTGCCAATGATGGTGCGCCGGTTGATCAGGTCAAATGTTTTTCCTATCAAATCGCCTTCGATAATAATACACGATTTGAACTTTTCATGTTTGAAATCATTAAAATTTATGTCGATTAAAGTTGTTTTGTCGTCCTGCATAGCTTATTTTTTAATAATTACTAATATAAAGCGTCAAACTATTCAACTGAATTGTTAATAAATTGTTCGTAAGTGCGTTGAAACACACCGCAGATGTGCATCCTGTGCGTGTCTCACACAGTTTGCCGTAAAATTAGGCAGTGGATCTCATTGATATAATTTATCTCTTGTTATTTTTAAAAAAGTGGTTTAATAAGAAACGCTATTAATGAGGTTTTGACGATGATATCAGGCGCAGAACTGCTGAACATAGCCGTACGATCGGCACGTGTGGCTGGGAGTATCATAAACAAAAGGGTTCATACCACCAAGCGCGTCTCGTACAAGGGAATTGCCGATCTCGTGACCGATGTGGACACAGTGTCCGAGAAAACCATCATCACGACGATAGCGCGCAGGTTTCCGGATCATTCTATTCTCTCCGAGGAAGCGGGTGGTATAGCACGATCCAGTGATTACAAGTGGATCGTCGATCCTCTCGACGGGACCACAAATTATTTTCATGCATATCCGTTCTTCGCGGTTTCCATAGCAGTCGAATACCGGGGCACGGTCGTTGTCGGTGTTGTGTACGATCCTGTCAAGAAAGAACTATTCCATGCCATCCGGGGGAAAGGTGCGTTCCTCAATAACAGGAGGCTCTCTGTTTCGGCAACGGAATCCCTCGAACGTTCTCTGTTGTCCACCGGTTTTCCGTACGATCTGAGGACGTCGGACGAGAACAATATCGAGAACTGGATCAAGTTCATCCGCAGGGCCCAGGCAGTCCGGCGTGACGGTGCAGCTGCACTGGATATTTGTTACGTGGCAGCGGGACGGTTCGACGGGTTCTGGGAGATGAAGCTCAAGCCATGGGATGTCGCTGCAGGAACCCTGATAGTGAAAGAAGCGGGCGGTACGGTTACTGATTTTGCCGGCAAACCGTATTCTATCTATTCGGACCACATTGTCGTTTCCAACACGCGGCTCCATGATGTTCTTCTCAGCGTGCTCAAGGGTTGAACTGCTGTGAAGCACCATAATAATTCTTGAATGCCCCTCCACTTGATTGTATACCTGTTCTTGGTGTATAGGTATTCTTGTATGCGGAGTAAGGAGGCTCGAACGTGTTTAATGTGAATATAAGAATTAAAATTACCCTGCTGATCGCCGGACTGTTATTCGTGCTCGAGGCTTCACAGCTGATCATCGGCTGGTATAATCTGAAATCGCAGTTTTCAGGCCTGATCACTGTCGAGACCGAGAGCCTGCTGCGACAGGAAGCAAAGCGCATCGGCGCCGGACTTTCGGGCCAGGATTTTACGGGTGTGGGCCTTGCGGTATCCGGTTCCACGGTGTCGGGCATTATGCACCTGGTTGAGGGAATCTCCTCGGTGAACGTGTTTACGCCGGACGGAGCGATCGTCGCCTCATCCTCCGAACTCGGCAATGTCCGGACCCTGCCGGGAAAGTTACAGACGTATTTAAAATCCCCAAAACCCGGCATTTCCATCATCTCGTCGGACAGAGACCGGTATTTTGTCTCACCGATCGATGATGCGAACGGGAATACTGCCGCGTACATCGCCATTACGCTGTCCAGCAGGAAAGTGGCGGCGTTTATCTTTGAGGTCTATGACCAGAATATATGGACCGCTGCGTTTGCCTACCTTATCATTGTTTTAATAACCTATTTTGCCGGGTTCATCATTACCAAGCCCGCGGCGAAACTGCTGGCTCATACCAAGCAAGTCGGGAGCGGAGATCTCTCGCACAGTGCAGAGGTCTATTCGTCCGACGAGCTGGGGATGCTCACGCATGCGTTCAATGATACAACGATCAAGTTAAAGGACGTCATAGCAAAGATCCGCGATGTGACCAAGGACGTGGTGGGGATATCCGCCGCCCTGTCGGAAACGTACAACAGCCTCGAGAAGGCCTCGTCGCGGGAGATAGCGGGACTCAAGACGGCCTTCGGTTCCATCAACTCGACCATAGCGGCGATAGAGTCGATTGCGAATACCATGGAAGGCGTTGTCACGCAGTATTCGGATCTTACCTCGGCGCTGAACCAGTTTACAGGCTCCATCGGAGAGGTGGATAATTCCGCCGAGCGGCTGACCGTTTCCATCGGAGACATATCCATATCCATAGAAGAGATCGTGAGTTCCATCAAGGAAGTCACGAACAACCTGGGCGAGCTTTCGAAGTATATTGAGGAGTCCAGCTCGTCCGTCCACGAGATACGATCGTCCACGAAGGAGATCAGCGAGTATTCGATCAACAACTCGAAGCTCGCCGAGGTCGTGGTCAACGAGTCGCTGGATGGTTTGAAGTCCGCGGACATCACGATAGAAGGCATCGGCAGGATCAAGCAGACGACGGACGAGATCGTCAATTCCATCAATCTGCTCGTCAGGAGCTCGAATCAGATAGCAGAGGTGCTGGACAGCATCAACCAGATCGCGGACAAGACCAATCTGCTTGCACTGAATGCGGCGATCATCGCCAACCAGGCCGGCGAGCACGGGAAGGGATTCGTCGTTGTGGCGCAGGAGATCAACGAGCTGGCCGAGAGGACGAGGATATCGACGACCGAGATCGACCGGATCGTCAAGAGCATCAATACGGAGATGCAGAAAGCTAAACTTGCGGCGGACAGCGGCATGAAGGCCGTGGAAGAGGGTATCAACCTCACCCGTACGACTCACAAGAAGCTCTCCGTCATCAACGAAAGTACCAAGAACGCCCGTTCCGTGACCATGTCCATAGAAAAAATGATCAAAGAACAGACAATCACCATGAACACCATTGCCGAGGCACAGGAGATGATATCGAAAGTTTCGAAGCAGATACTGACCGCCATGAACGATCAGGTGAGCGGAACGTCGCAGATCAGCCAGACCGTCGACGGTATCAAAGACCTGACGAACAAGCTTCATAGTGCCACGTCCGAGCAGACGAAGAGCATACAGCTCATTGCAAAGAACGCCGAAACCACCATGCACGCCATCACGAACGTCAATCAGACGCTCGGCATTCAGAAGAAGGAAAACAAGACCGCCGTCGATACCATTGACAATAGCCTGAAAAACATCGAAGAAAACGTCTCGACCATCAGGCAGACCGAGGCTCTGCTGACCAAGCTGAAGGAGACACTCGCGTATTTACGGGACAGCGTGGAGTGGTTTAAACTGGAATAACGGGACGTTCAATCAATGATTGACTTATACGCTTTCGTGCTTTACATATAGACAAAAAAGGGAGGTACCATGAAAAAAATAACCGTGATTTTAAGTCTGCTCGCTATTGTCGGTTTTACAGTAGCGGGTTGTGCAAACAAGGAAACAGTAAAACCGGAAGAAAAACCACAGGCAACACAGGCGGCACCACAGCCCTCACAGCCGGCACCGGCGGTAGCTGCACAGGCGCAGCAGCCAGCGGAGAAGACCATTGAGGAGATTCAAAAGGAACTTTTGATGATCCACTTCGACTTCAATAAATATAATATCAGGCCTGATGCGAAAACCGTACTGGAAGGCGACGCCAAGGTGTTAAACGAGAACCCGAATGTCAAGGTACAGGTTGCGGGCTACTGCGATGACAGAGGCTCGGTTGAGTACAACCTTGCGCTCGGCGAGAAGAGGGCACAGTCAGCCAAGGATTACCTGGTTACGCTTGGTGTTGCTGCGGATCGTCTGTCCACCATCAGCTATGGTAAATCAGACCCCATCGACCCTCAGAACAACGAGAAGGCGTGGGCTATGAACAGAAGGGCAGAGTTGCATATCGTCAAGTAAGGCAGAAGGGAAGAAGTCACTATGATATCCCCGGCTGCACGCCGGGGATATTTTTAGAAGAGGACGTACAAAAACATGAACAATCTCATAACGATCGCCGGTTTGGCCGTTGTCGGACAGAGCAATACCGGATCCATCGGGTCCATGATACTTGCTGCGGGACCCGTGGCGAAGGCAGTCCTCATTATTCTGCTGATCATGTCAATTTTCAGCTGGGCAATCATTGTCTTCAAGTATATTTCCTACAAAAAAATATCCCGGGCGGCTGATGAGTTTATGGATGCGTTTATCGGGGGGAAGACCCTCAGTGAGGTGTACGAAGAGACCAGATCGAAGCCTGCCTCGTATCTGAAGTCCATCTTTGATGTCGGTTATAAAACAGCGATGCGGAAAAAAGGTTCAAGGGCGGAGACGGAGGATGATGCACCCGTGAGCCTCGAAATTATCGAGAGGGCGATGCGTAAGGTAACCCTTGTTGAGGTCAACAAGCTGGAAGACCTCCTTTCCTTCCTTGCATCCACGGGCAGCGCTTCGCCGTTTATCGGCCTGTTTGGAACGGTATGGGGCATCATGGCTGCATTCAGGAGTATCGGCATCACGGAGTCCGCAAGCCTTGCGATCGTGGCGCCGGGTATCTCTGAGGCGCTGATCACGACGGCGATGGGACTGTTCGCCGCGATACCGGCGGTCCTGGCGTACAACTATTTCCAGAGAAGGATCAAGGTCTTTGTGGATGATATGGATGCATTCATCATAGAAATGCTCAACATGTTCGAAAGGTATATACGGACGAATGGCGTTCAGCGGTAACAGCAAACAATCGTTTTCCGAGATCAACGTAACACCACTCGTGGATGTTATGCTGGTGCTCCTCATTATTTTTATGGTCACTGCGCCCATGCTGCAGCAGGGCATAAAGGTGAACCTGCCGCAGGCGCGCGCCCAGAGTCTCAAGTCTCAGGAAGAGAAGCTCATGATAACCATTACCAAGGATCAAAAGATCTACATCAACAAGAACCCGTACACTATCAATGAACTCGGTACAACATTAAAAGCGCTCCATGCGTACAATAAAAACAAACAGGTGTTTTTGAAAGCGGATAAGGACGTTCCGTATGGGTTCGTTGTGAGGGTTATGTCAGAGATCAAGGCCGCCGGTATTCAGGAGCTCGGCATGGTGACAGAACCTTTACACGAACGATGAAGGATGAATTCATTCACCAGCACAGCTTGTTCTATAAGACCGCAGCGTTTTCGGCAGGTGTTCATGTTCTGATAATCGTTGTCCTGCTGTTTGGCAGTCTCATCCCTTCACGATCGATTAACTATAATCCTGTTTATACGGTGAGTCTCGTCACCTCCCCGGGACCGTCGGAAGAACAGGGACGTGCGGCTGAAGCGGTCCGTCCGGCTCCCCGGCCCCGGGTTCAGCAGGAGCAGCAGCGTCCCGCGGCACCGCGGCCTGCTCCGCGGATGATCCTGCCGATCGAATCGAAAGCCCCCCCCCAGCATGAATTGCTCTCCGCCATCCGGCACATCAACCGTGAGGTCCGTCAGCAGCAGATGCTCACTGCAATCGAGCAGGCAATCAAGGGCGAAATCACGTCTCCCGGGAGCAGTGCGGCAGCCGGCAGCACCGGCAACGGCATGCCGTCCGGACCGGCGGCACAGCAATACTACGCACTGGTCTGGCAGAGGATACGCGATGCCTGGCTTGTTCCCCCGAGCATGGCTGCATCGAGCTACGGTTATGAAACGGTCATCACGATAACTCTGCAGAGGGATGGTACGATTACGGACATGAGCGTGGAAAAGAGCTCCGGAAATATTTATTTTGATCAGACGGCCATTCGTGCTATAAAAAAGGCATCTCCTCTGGCTCCTTTTCCTCCAAGCTGGCTCCAAAAAAGTATAGACATAGGCATAAAATTTAGCTGTAAGGAAGGATGTAAATGAAAAACAGAGTACTTATGGTTGCCGCAGTCGTTGCATCACTCTTCACGTGCCGCACTGCGTATGCAATGACCTACATCGATATCAATGCCCCGACCATCACCCGGCTGCCCATTGCCGTGACTAAGCCCGTTGCGGGTCCCGGCTCGAATCTCAACGATGTCCAGCTCCTCTACACGGTGGTTGCCAATGCGCTGGATACATCCGGGTATTTCTCGGTCATGAATCCCGCCATGTTCATAGAGAAAAAAGCGGGTCTGCTGCTCGGGCAGTTCAGCCTCAAGGACTGGACGGATATCGGTGCAGAGGGTCTGGTCAAGATGGCGTACAACGTGCAGGGCAGTAATGCCGTCGTGGAGGTGTACCTCTACGACGTTGTGCAGGGCAAATCCCTGTTGTCGAAACAATACACCGGCCGTCTCAGCGATATTCGCTATATCGGCAACAGCATAGCTAACGATATCATCGATGCGTTTACCGGTCATCCCGGACTTGCCGGTTCCAAAATAGCGTTTGTTGCAAAGAAGACGGGCACGGAAGAAATCTA
>JAJYYW010000031.1 GCA_021800575.1 bacterium | reverse complement strand
TCCCCCTCAGCTCCGAGGAGGTTGTTTGCCGGGACCCTGCAGTCCGAGAAATACAGCTCCGAGGTGTCCTGCGCCTTCATGCCGATCTTCTCCAGCTTTTTGCCCTTCTCGAATCCCGGGGTCTTGTCCTCGACTACCATGAGACTCATGCCGGCATAGGGAGGGTCTGCCTTGGGATTGGTCTTGCATGCAACAATCACAAGGTCGCACAACTGACCGTTCGATATGAACGTCTTCTGACCGTTGATGATGTACGAATCGCCGTCCTTTACCGCGGTCGTCTTGATTGCCTGGAGATCACTGCCGGTTCCCGGTTCCGTCATGGCGACGGCGGTTATCAGGTCACCGCTCACACAGCCCGGCAGCCACCGCTGCTTCTGTTCTTCACTGCCGAACGCTGCGATGTACGGGACCACGATATCGCTGTGCAGGTTGATCGCAAAACCGGACTCCATGATCCGCGCGATCTCCTCCATGATGACCACGGAGAATATGAAATCGGCTCCCGAACCTCCATACTTCTCATCGGCCCATGGACAGAGGTATCCTTCACTGCCCGCCTGCTTCCAGATGTCCCTGGATACGATGCCGTTTTTCTTCCACTCCGCCTGATGCGGAATGACGTTGCGCTCGAGGAATTTCCTGAATCCCTGGCGGAATATCCCGTGTTCCTCCCTGAATAGTGTCCTTTCCATTGTGCCTCCTCTCTTGATTTCCGTGAACTTGTATAGCAGATTTTCCAGCGCCGGGAAAGCACTCTCAGCCAGCATCCCGGCCCGGGCACCGCCGGGCTATTCAACCTTCTTCAGGAGTCCGGGCATAAAGCGGGCGATTCGCAGGAAATCAACCGGCGAGGTAAACCCGAACCTGAACAGGTCGAGATCGAGGTCCCGTACCGCGGAGAACTCGGGAATCACGTCGAGCAGGTACATGAGGATTGCGTCCGTACACACCCACCGTTTCGACGTCATCTCCGGGACCTTGAGTGGAATTTTCAAACCAAGCTGGTAGTACAGCATCATGTTCGAAACGTTAAAAAAGCCCCGGAAGGAATTATAGCGGCTTCCTTCGAGCTGCCGGAACGCACCAAGAAAATCGCGGAGCTGCTGTTCGCTCCCCCAGACCGGGCGGATGACCGCCGGTGATTTTTCCCGCTCGAAGAAATGCCCTGCGGGTAGTTTTATCGCGACGGGGTAAACGATATTCATCGTTTCGTTGTTCTCCATGACAACCGCGGTGTGATCATACGGCGTACAGGAGAGCCTCCGCCACAGTGCATAGAAAAAGCCGTACGTTTGGGTCAGCAGGATATCCCCGGGAACCAGCTTGCGATACAGCGCCGCCGCGTGCTCCCGGTCCGCCGGTGCAGCGGGAAATTCTTCGCTGCATTTTTTCTTCTTCGAGGCAGGCATACCGGTACCGTCTACCCTTTCCTGATCGGCTCATCTTTGACGAAGACATTGCCGCTGAAAAGTGCCATGAGCTTGCTGTCCGTCTCCCGGGTCACGGTAACCCGGTAAAACCCCGTCTTCTTTGACCGCTGGAGCTCCTCGGCCTCGGCCACGAGGCGGTCCCCGGAACAAGCCGGACGGATGAAATTGATCGTTCCCGACAGTGCGAGGGCCAGGGGACCGTGGCTGTTCGACGCAACGGCAAAGGCAAAGTCCGCAAAGGAAAACAGTGCCCCTCCCTGGCACACACCGGCAGCATTGAGCATGTCTTCCCGCACGGTCATACCTATTTTCGCGTAGCCCGGCTTCACACCCAGCATTTCTACATGCAGCCACGCCGCCATCCGATCGTGCTCTCTCATATAACGCGCAATCTCTTCTGCCATGAACGCGTACCTCCACTTCTGTGTACTCCTGTTGTAATCATATCTACCAAAAAGTTCAACAGCATTGACCACAGGCGTTCCCGAGTACCTTCCGCAGCCGCCAGGACCTTGGTCCGCTGTTCCTCCCGATCCGTTGACAAACCGGGAACTTGCTATTAGCTTTCATTGCGTGGATTACGGGCACGAATCAGCAGAGCATGGCGTGCATGCTCACATTCTACAGAGGAGACGATAGGAGAGGAAAACTATGGCAAAATTGACACAGGAAATGAAGGATCTTATTGCGGCACAGCAGTGTTTCATTGCAACGGTCAATGCAGACGGTACACCGAACATCGGCCCCAAGAGGAGCACCCGGGTCATCGATGACGAGCATATCGCCTTCAACGAAGCAACTGCAAAACAGACGTGGAGCAACGTGAGCAAGGGTTCGAAGGTAGCGATAGCCGTCGTTGACAGGGAAAAACTCAAAGGGTACCGGTTTATCGGTACACCCGAGATAGTGACCTCGGGCAAGCTCTACGAGGATGCCGTGGGCATGGCACAGAAGATTGGAAGGCCGGCCCCCAAGGCAGTCGTATCGATCAAGATAGAAAAGATCTACAATCTCGGTATACCGGGCGCAGGGGATCAGATCGCATAGATCCCCGCAGTACCTGAGGAATCAACCGCGTCTGTGCTGCCTGCCGGCGGCAAGCGTTTTCACCCGTTGCTGTGCACCTTCGGCAATCCATGTTCCATGACCGGGACACAGGGCGTCGAAGGTGAGCGTGGAAATCTTTTCGACGGAGCGCCACGCCTGCTCCTGATCAACGGTGAAATATTTGAGCGGCCCGGTGAGGTTCCCCGCCCTGTTGTTGAGCGCGTCACCGCAAAACAGCGTACCGCTCTCCGTATCAAGAACAGAGAGAGAACCCGGGGTATGCCCGGGGGTATGAATAATCTTCAGGCCCGGGAATCCAGGTATAACAGACGTCTCATCCAGGGCGACCGCTTCGGCCGGTGGCGTATATTTCCACACGTGCGTGGTGACGAACACGGACAGCTTCTCCATAAAATAGCGCGGTCTGGGAAGAGGCTCCTTCCCCAGCAGTATGCCGAGTTCGTCCCGGTGGACATGAAGCCTGGCGTACAACCTGGCAAGGAGAGCCGCACTGGATCCTGCGTGGTCCGGGTGTGCATGGGTTATGATCACTGCCTCGATATCGCAGGGCTTGACCTTGATCGCTGCCAGTTCATCAAGGATGCTGTTGGCCTTTCCCGGCGTTCCCTTATCGATAATCACGGCACTCTTGCCGTGTACAATGACATACATATTGACAAACTTACCGGACTCCAGCAGGTACACTGTATTCGTGAGCTTCTTCATACTCATAATCATAAAACAATTACCGTGCACAGTCAACCGTGACAGGGACCGGGCGGCATGTCATTCCCATCATCATTTTACTATACATCGTTCATGGGTCGTGATATAAATTCTACCGAACAGGGAGAAGGTATGAGCCGAATAGAAAACGTTTCTTTCGATTATAAAGACGAGCAGGGAAACACGCTCGTCCACCTCGCGGTACTCGAACCCTATGATGTCTTTAAAAAAATAGTATCAAAGCCAGAGTGTTCGGAGGCGCAGCATATCAATGCCCAGAACAAAGACGGCGACACCCCCTTGCATCTCGCCATAAAAAATGATGCCCTCGATAAAATCAGGGACCTCGTGGAGGCAGGTGCAAAAACCAACATCAGGAATAAGGCGGGGCTGGATGCCATGGGCCTGGCAAAAAAAGAGGATGAACCCGATATCATCGAGTACCTTGAAAGCGTCATGATAGCTATCTACGACTAACCCGGCAAGCCCGACCGACGCGGCCTTCGTGGCACGGCGTGCCCACCATTCTGTACGGCAAATATTCCGGTCTTCGTGATCCCTTTGTCCGGAGGGTTACAGGTGTACAGCGCTGCTGTTTTGACCAGGTCCTTATTTTTTAGCTCTTGTCTATTTGTATCAGATGATATAGATTGTAAGAACCGGGCAATCTGATTGAGCATATCAGCGTAATGAACGGCATCATATAAAAGGAGCACATCATGGCACAGGTGAAAGGAGTCCCGATTCTCGGGCTGATTAAGTTTATCAAGAGGGACCCCCAGAACATACTCAACAAGGTTTTGGCGGCTCTTCCCTCGGACACCGGGAAATATCTGAACGAACATATTGTCCAGACAGCGTGGTATCCCTACAAACTGTACACGGATCTCCTACGCGCCCTCGACAGGGTCGCCGGCAAAGGTGACCTTGCCTACTGCATAGAACAGGGAAGGCTCGGTGCAGCACACGATCTTTCGACGATCTACCGGATCTTTTTGACGTTCTCAGGACCAAAGCTGTGGCAGACCAGGGCAATGAGCGTCTGGAGCAGTTATTTCGATACCGGGCAGGCCGTGATCTCCGTGCCCGAGCCAAACAAGGCCTTGTTCACGATCACGGAATTTCCTGACATCGACATGGCACATGTCAAGAGCGTGCAGGGGTGGAACGAACAGTTTCTTATTACCTGCAAGTACCAGAACGTCAAATCGCAGGTCACGAAATGCCAGTGCTACGGAGACCCCCTCACCGAACTGCTCTTCACCTATGAATCGAAATAGGAGCGCAGGGATCGGCGGGGAAAAAAGAATGGAGGTGCTGCTGTGAAAACGTACCGCAAGGAGTTGTGGTTCGAGGTGCCGTCAAGGACCGCATTCATCAACATTACCGGACAGGTGGAGCAGTGCCTCAGGGAAAGCGCGATCACCGAGGGTATGGTGCTGGTCAACGCCATGCACATCACGGCATCGGTTTTTATCAATGATGACGAGTCCGGCCTGCATCACGATTTCAACGTTTGGCTTGAGAAGCTCGCGCCGCATGAACCGGTGGCCTCCTACCGGCACAACGCCGGCGAGCAGAATGCCGATGCACACCTGAAGCGCCAGATCATGGGCAGGGAAGCCGTGGTTGCGATCACGGGAGGAAAGCTGGATTTCGGTCCCTGGGAACAGATCTTTTACGGCGAGTTCGACGGCATGCGGAGAAAACGGGTGTTGGTCAAAATTATTGGGGAGTAACTATGTCTGACAGGTTCGTAACCGTGGAAACATTCTCGCGGGAGTTCGAGGCGCAGATCGTCAAGGCACGGCTCGACGCGGAGGGCATTGAGAGTATTATTGCCGACGGGAACATGGGCAGGATCTATCCCGGTGCCATCGGTGTCCGCCTCCTCGTCCGGGAAGACGATGTGGAGCGGGTAAAAAAGATTCTCCTCAGGGCGCAATTCACGAACGTCAATGAATGATCCCGTTGGGACGAGATAAGCGGTACACGAACGCCCGATATCTTCACCCGGGATTTCATACCCGCAGGCGCTCCCTGCGTGAACGGTTCAAATAAGATACGAAGGCAGTATTCTCTGAATACAGGAATTTGCTTGACGTTTTCCAGAGAGGATTTACCTTAAAAAAAGGGGGAAACAGCATATGCAATTCAGACCATTTGAAAAGGGAATCGAGGTAAACGGAGTGACTGTTTTTTCTGTCGTCGACGGTCTCGGGGTGTTCAAGTCACTGGCACGAAAGTACCTTCTTGAGGTAGGAATCGGCATCGAAAAGGACGGCGAATATATCATCGATCCGGACCAGTGGTATTCGCATGAGAGCTGGCTGAAGGCATTCGAACATATCGCGAACGACATCGGAGATTCCGTGCTGAGAGAGATAGGGATGAAGATACCGGAAAACGCGCAATTCCCGCCCTGGGTAAACGACATCGTCAGCGCAATGAAGTCGATTGATGTGGCATATCACATGAACCATAGAAAAGACGGAAAGGTCATGTTCGATGTAAATACCGGGAAGATGTACGAGGGGATTGGCCACTACGGGTATGAACGGGCCGATAATGATCACAAAATTGTCAGCGAATGCAGAAACCCGTATCCCTGCGCATTCGACGAGGGGATTATAAAATCCATGGCAAAGAAATTCGAGGCTAAGTCAAACGTCGTCCACGACAGCACAAAGCCGTGCCGCAAAAACGGTGCAGAGAGCTGTACCTACATCGTGACGTGGTAAGACGGCCAAAACCTTCGGGAGCATGATCGGTACAGGAGAAACTACCGGTACCCGCCACTTTATGTTTACCGGCTGCATGCGTGCTCTCCGGTTGATGGGATATTCCCTAATCCAGCGTATGACTGGTACCGTATTGCGCAATGAGCTTATCCCGGTATTTTCTGAGCACTTCCCGGTTCCTCCGTCCCTTCGCCTCATTGAGCGGTTTCATGAGGCGCTTCAGCACCGGGAACAAATATCCGGCGTGGGTCATGAGTGCCGTGAATGCCCCCCCGGTAATCCGTTCCATTTTCCCATCCAAAGCTGTCTTTAACATTACCTCCGCAACGTCTTGAGGCGTCACCCATTTTTGCGAGAGGGAAATAGCGGGTACCTTATCGATTTCTTCCAGGATAAACCGGGTAACCACAGGCCCCGGAGAGACGAGGCAACATTTGATGTTCGGGGAGGTTATCCGCAGTTCTTCTGCCAGACCATAGCTCCAGGCACGCAGGCCGAACTTCGTGGCCGAGTACGTCGATGCGCCTTCGACCGGTGTCCGGCCGGCTAACGAGGCAACATTAATCACCATGCCGTGCCCCTGCTGTTTGAAGATATCCAATACGATGCGGGTCAGCACAATGGGCGCAGTCAAATTCACCTGTATCATCTCAGCATGGGCTTCGGTATCGATCCGGGTGAAGGGTCCCCGGTAGTGGGAACCGGCGTTATTGATCAGATAGTCGATCGTTCCCCAACGTTTTCTGATCTCGACGAGCATCTTTTTAAAAGAAGCGCTGTCGGCGACGTTCATGGCATAGAGTGCAACCCGGTTGGGATCCAATTGGGCTGCGATGTTCTGCAATGGCACTTCGTTGCGGGCAAGCAACACGACGCGTGCCCCTTCCCGAGAGAAGAGCCTGGCAACGGCCTCACCGATGCCAGCCGAAGCGCCGGTGATGATGGCGGTCTTGTCTTTCAATACGCCCATATCGTCTCCTTAGATATATCTGCGCGTTCTTGAACAGTATGCACCGTAGTCTGCACCAAATCTTGCCGTAAGAAACTCTTCTTCTTTCTTGATGATCCTGTGGTGGATAACGATACCGATACATCCCAAGATTAAAATGACAAGGTCAGCCGTAAACAGTATGCTTGCAAGGGTCATGAGATAAATCCCGAGATATGAGGGGTTGCGGCTGAATCTAAAAATGCCCCGGGTCTTTAACGTCGTCGTTCCGTCCGGAAGCACGGGAGTATTCGCTTCGGCAAGATGCAGATGTGCTATCGCTGATATGACAAAGCCTGCTGAAAAGACTGCGGCCGCTGCAATATCAAAGCCTCCGGAAAGCATTATCATCCTCAGATTAACACCGATCGCCTGGAGAAACGACGCTGACCACGCGAGTAAAACCGAAAACTTTCCAATCGCGAACAACCGTTTATCGACGGGTATGGTGCCCGTGGCATTAAAACCCCTTTTTTTGTATATCTTTTCCTGCAGGGTGTTCGTGACGAAAAACAAGACAAAAACCGTAATGAATACAATGTTAACCAGCATGTTTATCGTGTACCATTCACTCCAGTTCTTATAAATTAACCATTGCCTATCACACCAGTGAGCATATGTAGCAGATTACAACCGAAAATTCAAACTGAAGAGGTTCCCTGGGACATATGCCTGGAAGAAAGAATAGCGGGGAAAGGATTTGAACCTTCGACCTTCGGGTTATGGGTTCAAAAAGGTTAAAAACATAAGGTGTTAAATTATATGGCAAATCCTACGCAACCCCTTTATTTATCTGCATTAGCGGGCTATTATGAATTGATACAGTTTATTGCGGTTTCCTACCGTTTTTATATGGGGGGTGATCACAAAAGGGTTCACAGTATAATATCGTATAAATGTTTGATTGTATAGCATATAATAGTTGATGTCTCATAATAACAAAATGGTCGTTGTCCCTGTTTTGCTGTTTTGACAACACAAACACACGATGCTACGATTAGCCTCGAACATACGGGAGGAGATATGAGGGGACATAAAGTAATTCTTTTTGTGGCAGGTATAGTTATGTCGTTGATCGTCGCAGGATGCAGCAGTAAAAGCAGCGGGCTCAGTTTTATACCTATGCATCAAACACTCACGGTCGGTAATACCAATTATACGCTTACCATCAACCGTGCACCCTATGATTTTACCGTCACGACCCAGGGACGCGTTGTCCTCGCCTCTGTTCCCTGCACTGCGGCATCCTCGGTCAGTGCAACAGGCAGCTTTGTCCTGGGAGATGCCACGGCGTGCACGTTCTCTGCGGCAGGATATAATCTGACCTCCAGCGGCGCTACGGTCTACCTGCACAGCGCACAGGCAGGATGGATCACCTACAATTTTCTTCTCTTGAACAAGATGATCAAGGTTTCTGTGTCGAGCCAGAACGGCCATGTGACGAACATCGGGGACGCCTTTTCAACCGCAGCATCAGGTCATTGGTACGGACAGGGGGAGCTCGGCAATTATCTCAACCCGGTGAATGGATCAACGGAGATAGGCCAGCAGTGGTTCCCGCTCGAAACCGGAAACTACGCGCGCTGTCCGCTTGAAACCGCAGACCAGAACAACACCGCAACGCCACTATGGCTGACATCCACTGGTGCCGGTCTGTTCGTCGACAGCTACGGCCCGATGTGCATGAGCATGGGCAGCGGTATCTTTACGCTGACCGGTAATTCGAACACGTTCTCATACTACATCCTCGTTGACAGCAATCTGCCTTCCACATACCAGGACTGGATCTCTACGAATTTTACCTATAAGAAGGCCTGGAAGCCGGTCAACCTGCCTGCACCTGCCATGTTCCAGGGCCCGGTATGGTCGACATGGGCCGAATACCTCTACGGAATCGACCAGACGAATGTCCTCGGTCTTGCACAGAGCATAACGAGCCTTGGCTTTCCCCATTCGGTACTTGAGATCGACGACAAATGGCAGACGAACTGGGGTGACACCTCGTTCGATACCGCAAAATTCCCGGACACGAAGGCGATGACAGACCAGCTCCATGCCATGGGGTTTACCGTCTCTCTCTGGGTTCCTCCGTTCGTGGACAACAATTCTTCAAACTTCAACAGCGCGACAGAGCCGAACTTTGTCCAGTCAACAAGCGGGGGTGTGTCCCTGATAGCATGGTGGGATACCTTTGGGACAAAGGAGGCAGGGCTTATCAACTTTTCGAACCCGAATGTTATGGACTGGTGGTCGGGTTTGCTGGGCACTATCGTAACAAACGACGGTATCGACGGCTTTAAATTCGACGCTGGCGAGGCAAACTGGTTCCCGTCCGACGGGGTGACAACCGGCTACCTGTCACCGAACCAGTACGCTGACTATTACCTGACCATCAACAAACACGTCCCTGCCATGGAATTCCGGTCCGGCTGGTTTGCCCAGGACGACGGTCAGATCATGCGCGAGTACGACAAGGATTCTGTGTGGGGCGCTGACAATGGACTTGCTTCGGTCGTGCCGCAGATGTTCTCCATGGAGATGATCGGTTATCCGTTCATACTGCCGGATATGATCGGCGGCAACGGCTACACCGGTTGGCCCAGTGCCGAACTGTATATACGCTGGGTCGAGATGAATGCGTTTATGCCCCTCATGCAGTTCTCCATGGTACCATGGGATGCAAGGCTGACCGGTGCGTACTCCACGGA
>JAJYYW010000030.1:1397-9660 GCA_021800575.1 bacterium | reverse complement strand
CAACGGCAGTATAGCGTTCTGCTGTATGGACTTCAATGCATCGATTGTTGTGGGCAACATCCTGGAGCAGACCATAGAGGAGATCTGGCGCGGCGCGAAGATGGAATCATTGCGGCAGCTGCACCTCGAGGGCAGGTATCACGAGATACCGATCTGCAGCCGGTGCAATGAATTCGTCTTTCAGAGCAACACGTTCTGGGCCAACCTTTTCAAGCGATGAGAATTCTGCTCTTGAGATTCAGTTCCCTCGGGGATATCATCCTGACCATGCCGGTCGCACAGGCTGTCAGACGCGCGTTTCCGGGAGCGTCCGTTGACCTTGGCACCAAGCTTGAGTACAGAGGCCTGTTAACACCGCCGGATCCCTTCGACAGTGTCCTGTACCTGGACAACACAGGACTCGCACCGTTTATCAGGCGTGTGAACCAGGAGGGATACGATATCATTGCGGACCTGCACGCGAGTCTCAGGACCACCGTGATGATGCCGTTGTTGAAAGCACGGACCAGGAAGCGGTACCGGAAAGGCGCGTTTTCGCGCAGGTTATTTGTCAGCACGGGTATACGTATCTCGTCGTTTCCGTCTGTGCTCCGGAGATACCTGGATACGTTTGATCTGTCGGCAATCCCGGAAGCACCGTGGTTTACCCTCGGCAGCGCGGAGAAGCAGCAGGGCGCCGCTCTTCTGCACGCCGTGGGTGCTTACCGGGGCAAGACCGTCGGCATTGCACCGGGTGCCCGGTGGAGCACAAAAAAATGGAACATCGGACGGTACGTGGAGCTTGCGCACAGGATCGAGGCCGGACGTCCGGATGTCGTGTTCGTGTTCGGCAAGGGAGATGAGCGGGACCGTGCGGCCCTTCTGCGCAGCGGGGAGTTCAAGGTACTGGACACTGCGGATTATACGCTCCGGGAAACGGCGTATGCGCTGGCTTCGATGGACGTGTTCGTCAGCGGTGATACCGGGCTGATGCATCTCGCGGAGGCGGGTGGAACGCCGCTGGTTGCCCTGTTCGGACCGACCACCCGGGAGTTCGGATTCTTTCCCTCGTGCAGCAGGTGCGTGGTGATCGAGAAAGCACTGGCCTGCAGGCCGTGCAGCCTGCACGGGACCGAAAGGTGCAGCGAGGGGCACTTCGGGTGTATGGAGGACATTACGGTCGACGAGGTTGAATCCGCTGTCAACAGGATCCTCGGTGATGCCCGGACATCACGTGCGGGGTTGGCATAGCTATGGCAGGGCTGTCCGTCGTCATCGTTACCCAGAACGAACAGGACAGGATCGGGCCGTGTCTTGCGTCCGTTGCGTGGGCGGACGAGATCATCGTGGTCGATGCATTCAGCACGGACAAAACGGTCGAGCTGTGCAGGGCATACACGGACCGGATCTTCAGCAGGCACTGGGACGGTTTTATACCGCAGAAAAATTACGGGCTGTCGCTCGCCACGAAGGATTGGATATTGTCCCTCGATGCCGACGAGCAGGTTTCCGAACACCTGCAGGCCGAGATCCGAAACGCGATAGCGTCCGGGAACCCTGATTGCGCCGCGTACTCCATGCCCCGGAAGACCTGGTACCTGGGCAGATGGATGCTTCATTCCGGCTGGTACCCGGACCGGAAGGTCCGGCTTGTCCGGAACGGTACGGGGACATGGGGAGGGCTCGAACCCCATGACAGTCTCCGGGTAAACGGCAAGGTCTGCGCCCTGCACGGGGACATCCTGCACTATTCGTTCAGGAGCCTGTCGCACCACCTCAGGAAACTCGATTATTTTACGGACGCTGCAGCCGGCGAGCTCATCAGGACCGGGCGGACCGCAGCGTGGTCAGACATGCTCCTGCACCCGGCCGGCATGTTTGTCAAAATGTATATCATGAAACGGGGATTCCTTGACGGCGTGCAGGGGTTTGTGGCGGCAGGCGTGTCAGCCTTCCATGTTTTTATGAAGTACGCCAAGGCATGGGAAAGGCGCCGCACCCGGGAAGATACCCCTGGTTCCGGAAAACAGGAGCCCCGGTGAATATCGTCGAGGTGATCAACATACCGTGGTGGAATGCAGCGGCACAGTACTGCATCACGATAACGGATGCACTGATGCAGCGCGGGCACCGCGTTGCGGTCATCGCCGGGCAGGAAACACCGTCGTACCGGAAAGCGATCGCGCTGAACATTCCCGCCGATCCGCTCGTCAGCTTCAGGCCGGCCCATTTTCCCGGAGACCTGATGAACATCAAACACGCGTTCAGAACCGTGTATCATGACGTCCAGATCGTCAATGTGCACACAGCACCTGCCCAGACGATGTTTGTCCTTGCCCGGGCACTGTTCGGTCTCCGGTACCGGCTCATACGGACGCGTGTCGATGCGCGGGAGATCAAGCGTCACCCGCTCAACAGGTTCTCCTACCGGAGCCTGGACGGCATCATCGTCGCCAACAACGCTGACCGCGAAGAGATCCTCTCGTTCACCGGCCTGCCCGGTCACCGGGTGAAGATCATCCACGCAGGGGTCGATACTGCCAGGTTCAGGCCGGGCGGCGAAACCGCGGAGAACCGGCAGAAGTTCGGTCTGCCGCCGGGCGTCCCCGTCGTGGGCAATATAGCACGGCGTTCGCCGGTCAAGGGACACGATGTTTTCTTCAGGGCCGCGCACCTGATCCACAACGAAGTGCCGGACGCCGTCTTTGTCACGGCCGGCGTCGATGACACGGTTTCTCTCGATGCACTCCGGACGATGGCGGACCGGGCGGGAGTCCTTGAAAAAACAATTTTTCTCGATTATGTGGATCCTGTCGGGGAACTGATAACCTGTCTCGACGTCGGTGTCGTGAGCTCCGTGGGTTCGGAAAATCATTCCCGCATTACCCTCGAATACATGGCCTGCGGTGTTCCGGTCGTCGGTTCCCAGGTGGGCGATATAGCAGAACTCATCGACGACCGGAAGACGGGTTTTATCGTCCGTCCCGGCGATTTTGTTGCACTGGCCGATGCGGTGATCCGGCTGCTCAAGGACCGCGAGTTGTGCGGTGTTTTCGGTTATACGGCGCGCAGGCTCGTGGAACAGCGGTTCTCCATCAGCACATTTGCGGAGATGACCGAGCTGTTTTACCTCGATGTTTTGCACCGGAAACGCAACGATGCGGCGCGGGAATAAGGAAGGACTATGGAGCCACAGAAAAAAGAACACAGGGGATATTTACTGGTACACACAGGTCAGATAGGGGACAACCTGCTGACAACGCCGGTCATACGGAGCATACGCAAGGCCGATCCCGGCGCGTATATAGCGTTCCTCACGACGCCCGGGAATTATCATGTCTTCAGCTATAATCCATACCTCGACGAGATCGTGATCCTCGACAAGACCATGCCTGTCGGAGATTACACGCGATTCCTGCTGAACCTCAAGAAGAGGAAATTCGATGTCGTACTCGACTACCTCTGCAATCCGAGGACTGCGTTCATTACGTGGTTTTCGGACGCGGGTACCAGGCTCGGGTTCGATCTCAGGTTCCGCACCTACGCATACACGACGGTCGTTAAGCGGGATCCCGTGCCCAAGTACAGCGTCGATTTCAAGTACGACCTGCTCAGGACGCTCGGCCTGGATACCGACGGTTTTTCCCTGGATCTCGTGATACCGGATGCCGCGCACCGGTTTGCGGCCGAGTTCATGGACAGCATACAAAGGACCGCAGGGCCGGTCATAACGGTTTCCCCGGTGAGCCGGAGGGCGTACAAGCAATGGGCTCCGGAGCGGTTCGCACGGCTCTCGGACATGCTGATCACCAGCATGAACGCCAACGTGATCTTTTTATGGGGACCCGGAGAAAAAACCTATGTCCAGCAGATCATGTACATGATGAAACACAAGCCGCATCTGTCACCGCCGACCCCCACGATCAAGGAGCTCGGAGCGCTGCTCAAGCGTGCGGATCTGCACATCGGCAACGACAACGGTATCAAGCACATCGCCGTGGCGATGGGAACGCCGACGGTTACCGTGTACGGACCAAGCGACCCGGTCAGCTGGGAACCGCCCGGCAGTCCGTTCCACGTGTGGATCAAAAAGGATACCGGGTGCGGGAAATGTACACCGCGCAACTGTCCTCACAACCTGAAGTGTCTTGATGCGATTCAGCCGGACGAGGTGTTCGGACTCGCACAACAGTTGCTCAGGACAATCGACGGCACAGTCCGCAGCGCAGGATGATCGCGCGGGATCATGCCCTCTGAGAGCGCCTTATGACACCCTTCGATAAATGGCTCGCTGTCGTCCTGACGACCATAAACCCGCTGACCGGCAGGGGGATTGCCATCCCCCTCGGCATCGAGTTCGGCCTGCCGGTTGTTCTGGTGGCGCTGGTGTCCGGTCTGAGCAACTTCGTGCTTGCCGTTGCCATGATCCTGCTGCTCGACCGGTTCGGTCATATCCCGTGGATTAAAAAGTATGTAGAAAAAAAGCGCGGGCAGAAGCTCACGAAGTTCATCCAGGGGAAGGGACTCCTGTATTCGGTCGTCTTCGGACCCTTTGTTCTCGGGACGTTTTCCGTGATCCTCGTGTTTCAGGGACTCGGCGCCGACAAAAAGCGCATGCTGGTGTACAGCCTGATCAGCACTATCATGGTCACGCCGGTACTGGCGTGGATTTCCCCGCTGTTTGTGGACATATTCAGACAGTACAAAAATCTCCTGCGCGGGTAATCCGGACCCCTCCTCTTTCCGGAACCCGGGCACCTCTGGTTTCGCCCTGCCAAACCTGGAGACAGGCGCGGTAAAAACTGGTATGAACCGCGGGATAGACGAAGGAGGCTCGCATGAAAAACAGTTATGTGTATGCGGTGGTCAGTATCGTGGTTGTCGCGATCCTGGGAATGCTTATCGTGCATGCAGGCAAAGGGCGCATGGGCGGCAGGGAACATACGGCAGTACCGGGTATGGCAGGGGCGGCCAACCAGCCCGCACAGCAGCAGGTGCCTCAGCCTGCCATGCCGGGCGGTCCCGCCGGACTGACGATAGCCGGCAGTCCGGTCGAGGGCAGCATGAACGCCCCGGTCACCATGATCGAATGCTCGGACTTCCAGTGCCCGTTCTGCGCGAGATTTTACCAGGAGACACTGGTTCAACTGAGGAAAAACGAGATCAGAAACGGCGTCGTGAAGCTGGTGTTCAAAAACTTTCCCCTGCCCTTTCATCCGTACGCCGAGAAAGCGGCCGAGGCGGCGGAGTGTGCAAACAAACAGGGTAAGTTCTGGCAGATGCACGACGCGCTGTTTCAATCAGGCGGACGGCTTGATACGGACAGCTTGAAGACCTACGCACAACGGATCGGTCTCGATATGGAGCGGTTCGATCACTGCCTCGACAGCGGAGAAACAGCGGGGATCGTCAATGCGGACAGGCAGCAGTGCGCGTCTGCAGGGGTGCAGGGAACGCCGACATTCTTCATCAACGGGAAGATGCTCGTCGGTGCCCAGCCGTATGCTCAGTTCAGGCGCATGATAGAACAGGCCGACCACTGATCTGCAAACAAAGGTCCCTGTTCCGGGGAGGAGGATCGGCTCTGCCGGGCAGGTTATGTGCCCGGTGAGCGGGTTGAAGCTGTTGTTTTCGTGATGATGGCCTTCACGGAGCCGATGGCGCGTTCGAGCGAGTCATTGACCACCACGTGGTCATACCGCGGTGCCTGCTCCATTTCCAGCGCAACGCGCTGGAGCCGTTTGTCCAGCCGGTCTGTTTCGCCGCGTGTCCCGAGCCTCTCCCTGAGGACGCTGGCCGACGGCGGTTTAATGAATATGGACACCGCTTCAGGGTAGAGGGACTTTATTGCTGCAGCGCCCTTGATGTCGATATCGATGACCGCATTGCCGCCCGCCGCTGTGATCGCATCAATCCCGGCTTTCGGCGTTCCGTAGTGGTATCCGTTGATCTCCGCCCACTCGGCGAGCCGTTTGGCCTCGATAAGCCGTGTAAATGCCGGTTCATCCACGAAGTAATGGTCGATACCCTCGCGTTCCCCGGGTCTCCGTGCGCGCGTGGTGTACGTGATGCACTGCCTGAGCCCGGACATCTCGCGCAGGAGGCTGCGAATGAGGGTGGTCTTGCCGGCACCCGATGGTCCGGAGATAATGAATATGTGTCCCTTTTTGTCAGTCATCGCCCGCCTTCACCCATTCAAAAAGATCCCCTGTGTCCCGTTATTCCACGTTTTGCGCGAGTTCCTTGATGCGCTCAACGACGTTCTTGGCATCGATGACACCGGTTGTGATGTCTGCATCGCCGGACTTGGACCCGATGGTGTTGAGCTCGCGTATAAATTCCTGCGTAAAAAATTCCAGTTTTTTGCCGATCGCGCCGCGTGCCTCGAGGAGCTGGAGGAAGGCCCTGGTATGGGTCTCGATGCGCTTGATTTCTTCATGGATATCGATCTTGTCGATATAGTTCCCGACGATGGCCTCCGGTGAGACCGTCACGTCCGGTGACAGGCGCATGTCCCTTATCCGGTCGATCGTTTTCACACGGTACTGCTCGACGATCCCGGGTATCCTGCCCTCAATGGTTTTCACCGTCGCTGCGATGCTCTCGATGAGGGCCTTGAGTTCCTTCTTGATCTCCTCGCCCTCGGTGTCGCGCATGATCAGTGCCTTTTGTGCCGCTTCCTGCATGATGTTGATCATGTCGTTCACGGCGCCCTCGCTGACGGGCTTGTCTTCCTTGAGGAAGAATTCCGGGGAATGGGTAAAAACGTCGATCGTTACCCGGCCCCCGAGGTGGAGCGCTTTCTTCATCGTTTTGAGCAGTTCTATGTAGAGCCCGGCCTTTTTGCTGTCGATGGTAAATGGCCACCGCTGCTTGTATTCGTAGTTTTTGATCGTGACGGTCAGGAACACGCTTCCCCGCGAGAACCTGCCTTTCAGCGCCCGTACGAGAGGGACTTCAAAGACGGACAATTCCTTGGGCAGCCGCACATTGACGTCGAGGTATTTTCCGTTGAGCGTTTTCAGCTCGCAGGAAAGCCCGAAACCCTCGACAACGCCTGTCGAAACACCATAACCTGTCATGCTCTTCATAAGGTACCTCCCGGTATCGTGACCAGCCGCCTGATAAATTCGTCGACCAGCATGTTCGCAGTCTCCTGCGCTCCGGCTTCTGCGTAGATCCGCAGGACCGGTTCTGTGCCCGAGGCACGGGCCATTAAAAATCCCCCGGTTTTAAAACTGAACTTGCAGCCGTCGAGCTGGTCGGTATCGTATTCCCCGAAGTCCTTGAGCAGCCGATCCTTGTTGTTCAGGATGACATCGTAGATGGAGGCAGAGTCGGCGACCGCGAGGTCCTTTCTCCGGTAGTAGTGCCGGCCGGTAATCGCGTACAGTCCCTCGACGAGCCCATGCAGGGAAGTCTTCCGTTTCAGCATCATCTGTGTTATCAGGATGCCGGCGAGCAGCCCGTCCCGTTCCGGGATGTGCGCGGCGATGCCGATGCCGCCGCTTTCCTCGCCGCCGATCATAACATTGCCCTGCTGCATAAGCTCGCAGATGTATTTAAAGCCGATCTTCGTCGTGTGAAGCTTCAGGTTGTAGTGCCCGCACAGCTTGTTGATCATGCCGGTGCTCGAGACCGTCTTTGCGACCTCGCCGTTCATGCCCAGCTCCTCCACGAGATACATGATCAGCAGCCCGAATACCCGGTGTGCGTCCACGTATTCGCCGTGCTCGTCCACGAGGGCTATCCGGTCTGCATCACCGTCCAGCGCAATCCCGATATCCGCCGTGTTCCTGACGACGGCCTCTTTGAGCGGTATCAGGTTATCTTCAACGGGCTCGGGGTTTGTTCCCCCGAAAGAGGGGTTCAGGATATTCCGGATCTCCACCACCTCGTGGCCGAGGTCCCTGAAGATGTGGGCAAGTAATCCCTGGCCCGACCCGTACATGGGATCGATGACGATCCTGAGCTGCTTGCCGCTGTGGAGTTTCCGGTCGATAAACCGCTCAATGTCCTGCCGATAGAGGTAGTTGATGTCCATGGTCTCGTTGTAGTCCCCGGGCACGGTGTCCTCGTCCGGGGTTTTGGCAATGAGCCCGGAGAGCCGGTTGGTGACGCTGGTGGGCACGGCGCCGCCGTAGTGCGATTTGAATTTGATCCCGTTGTACTTCGGCGGGTTGTGGCTCGCGGTGATCATAATCCCGCCGTTGAAATGAAGCCCCCTGGTCGCGTTGGAGAGTACCGGGGACGGGCAGAAACTCTCGGCGAGCAGGACTTCCAG
>JAJYYW010000030.1:0-1387 GCA_021800575.1 bacterium | reverse complement strand
AGCGCCACATGTCGCGACGGGCGGCGACGAAGGGCGGAGCCTCGGCGTAACCCCAGCCGCGCAGCGACACCCGCCGCGTGCCGGGCGAATTCTTTCGACAAAAACCTGGTATCGTAGCCCACCAGGAGGCGCCTGCCGTTGTTCTCGAGGAGGTACTGGGATATTGCTCTGGTGATACGCCCGACTGTCTGAAAGTTGAAGTCGTATGCTATGATACCCCGATACCCCTCTGTTCCGAATGTAATGGTCCGCATGTCAGTTCCTTTCGTTATGGATTTATAAACAAGGTTTTTATGGTTTTCAACAAGATGAGCACGTCCAGAATCAGCGAGCGTTTTTTCAGGTAGTACAGATCGAACTGCAGTTTTTCGTAGGTGTCCCCGACCGATGAGGCGTACTTGTAATTGATCTGCGCCCAGCCTGTTATCCCGGGTTTTACGATGTGCCGGATCTCGTAGTACGGTATCTTCTTTTTCAGGTTCTCCACAAACTCGGGCCGCTCCGGCCGGGGGCCCACAAAGGAAAGGTCGCCCTGGATCACGTTGATAAGCTGCGGCAGTTCGTCGAGGTGGGTGCGCCGCAGGAACCTGCCGGCCGTGGTGATGCGCAGGTCGTCCTCCTCGGCCCATTGCGGACCTTTGGACTCTGCATCCTGTACCATGGTCCTGAATTTGTAGAGGACGAACGGCTTCTCGTAACGGCCTACCCGGTGCTGCCGGTAAATGATACTGCCGCGGGAGGTCAGCCGAATGGTGATCATGATGACCACGATTACCGGCAGTGCGGCGATCGTCAGCATGACCGCAAGCGCAAGCTCGACGGGCCTCTTCGCCGTATCGAACAGGGAGTGCTGTGCTGAAAGGTTTTCGATGACCCACGATTCCTCGAGCTCGCTGAGCGGGATCTTTCCGAAGGTCTCCTCGTAGAACGTCGAGACATCTTTGACCGCGATACCCCGGAACAGGGTGTTATAGATGTGCCGTACCATGAGCTTGTCTTTCTTGATGTAATCCGGGATGACGAGCAGGTCCGTGGTCGCGATATGCTGGCCGAAGCCTGCGTCAATGGTCCCGAGCCGGTGCTGGATCCGGTAACCGAGCTGGGGGTTTGCACTGATATAATTGACCAGCAGTTCTTCGTCCCTGTTGCTGCCGATGATGGTTACCCGCAGCGGTGTCATGGTGGTGACCAGGACGATATTGTAGACGTGGCGCCAGGAGTACTCCAGTACCGTGAACAGGACGAAGAACACGAGGAGATTCGTTTTTGGAGCAACCTCGAATTCCGTTACCAGGTAGAAAAAGACAACGGCGATCAGGAGCATGACGAAAACGATGAGGGAAAAGTTCCGTTTGAAAACGAGGCTGTTCTTCAGGTTCTTCAGGTC
>JAJYYW010000029.1 GCA_021800575.1 bacterium | reverse complement strand
CAAGGCAATGGCCTCGCTCCCCACCGTTTCCCTGCCGAGCTCCATTCTTGCTATATTGATATGGTGTTGTCCCAGATACGTGCCGAGCCTGCCGATGACCCCGGGCTTGTCGATGTTTCTCAGGACAAGGATATGCCCTTCTGGTATGGCTTCGATATAAAAGTTGTCGATCATGGTCAGGCGTATGTGTTTTTTCCCGAACACAGCGCCGGACACCCGGGTCACCCCGTCCTTTGCCTTGATCCGGACCGTAATCAGGTTCGTAAAGTCGATGCTCTGTCCCGTTTTGGACTCGATGATGTTGATGCCGTTTTCTTTTGCGATCACACTCGCATTGATGTAATTCACGTCATCACCGTAGATGTGCTGGAGATAGCCTTTGACGCAGGCAAGGGTCAGAGGCTGGGTATTGAGATCCGTAATCTCTCCCCCGTATTCTATGGTCACCTCTTCCACGTGCTCCTTATGCATCTGACCGAGAAATTTGCCGAGTTTTTCCGTCAGCCGAATGTACGGTTCGAGAAATGCATACATCTCGCCGCTGATGGAGGGGAAGTTCACCGCATTCTTTATAGCTCCCCGTGAAAAGTAATCGACAAACTGCTTGGCTATGTCCACGGATACGTTGACCTGTGCTTCATGCGTGGACGCACCAAGGTGGGGAGTTGCAATGACGTTATCGAGTTTCAGCAGGGGATTACCGGCCGGCGGTTCAACCTCAAAAACATCGAGAGCGGCTGATGCAACCTTGCCGGACTGCAATGCCTCCAGAAGATCCGCCTCGTTGATAATACCTCCGCGTGCGCAGTTTACCACCATGACGCCCTTCTTCATCTTCTCGAATGCAGCCTTGTTGATCATGCCTGCCGTTTCCTTGGTCTTGGGCGTATGCACGCTGATGATATCTGCATTCGCATACAGCTCATCGAGTGAAACTTTTTTTACACCGAGATTGATCGCTTTTTCTTCGGAGATGAACGGATCATAGACGAGCACCTGCATCTTCAACCCCAATGCCCTGTCCGCAAGTATGCCTCCGATGTTCCCGAAACCCACGACACCAAGGACCTTGTTGTACAGTTCTACACCTTCGAATTTGCTCTTTTCCCACTTGTCAGCCTTCAGGGATGCCGTTGCCTGGGGTATGCGGCGCGCCATGGACATGATCATGGAAAGCGTATGCTCCGCCGTCGTCACGCTGTTGCCGCCGGGGGTGTTCATGACCACGATACCGCGTTTGGTAGCAGCAGAAACATCGACGTTGTCGACGCCGATCCCTGCCCTGCCGATGACTTTCAATCGTGCGGCCTTCGCGATGATGTCTTTCGTTACTTTGCTCGCGCTGCGGACAACCAGTCCATCGTACTCAGGAATCATGTTCGCCAGTTCTTCAGCAGTTGTTTTCTTCCTCACATCCACCTGGATGTTCGAAGACGTCAGTATCTTCAATCCCTCATCCGCAATTCCGTCGGCAATCAGTACCTTGACCATGTCCTACCCCTTTCACTAAAAAGTGATATTTATTTGAATATTCAATCTTTATTTGAATATTAAATCTTTATTCTTTAATTTCTTTATGCAATGAACACCTTCTCGGCGGCACCGACGCCGATCCCGGCGTCAACCTTATACCCGAGTTTGTTCAGCACTATCTCCAGTGATGCAAGCACGAAAAGTATGTCCGACTTGTCGTAGTATCCCATGTGTGCAACCCTGAATATCTTGCCCTTTGCCTGGTCCTGGCCGTTGGCGACCCGTATACCGAAGTCCTTTTCGAGCGAGCTGATGATCTTGCCCGAATCAATGCCCTCGGGTGCACATGCCGCGGTCAGTGAGTTGGACGGGGACTTTGGTGCGTACAGCTTGAGCCCCATGGCCTGGACACCTTTCCGTGTCGCTTCTGCAAGCAGGGTATGACGCTTGAACACATTGTCGAGGCCTTCCTCCTTCATCATCTTCAACGACTCGCCGAGCCCAATGATAAGGGATATCGCAGGGGTATACGCAGTCTGGTTCTTCACGATGTTCTTCAGCTCTTTGCTGAAATTGAAATAAAACCGCGGCAGTGTCGACGTCTCGTTCATCTTCCATGCCCGGTCGCTGATACCGATAAAGGCAAGACCCGGCGGGAGCATGAGTGCCTTCTGGGATCCGGTCAGGAGGATATCTATCCCCCATTCATCCATGGGAAGATCGAACACGCCGACGCCCGTGATACCGTCGACGGCCACCAGCGCATTGCTGTTCTCGTGGACGATTTTTGCGATCTCCTTGACCGGGTGGACGACGCCGGTGGATGTTTCCGTTGCCTGGAAATATACTCCCTTGACATCAGGGTTCTTCTTAATCGCTTCTTTTATTTTTTCGGGATCAACGGACTGTCCCCATTCGACATTGATAACATCGGCCTCAACGCCGTAGGCTTTGCATATCTGTCCCCAGCGTTCCCCGAATTTGCCGCCGTTCACAGTGATGACCTTGTCTCCTTTGGAGAGAAAATTCGTGACAGCGCCCTCCATGGCCCCGGTACCGGATGAAGCAAGTATGAGTACCTCGTTCTTCGTCTTGAAAAGCCACTTTAAACCCTCACGCGCCTGTTCCAGAACCGGCAGGAATTCCGGCGCCCTGTGGTGGATTATCGGGTGCGCCATTGACAGTAAAACCCTTGCCGGCAGTTCTGTTGGACCTGGTGTTAACAAATACTTCTTCATAGAGACGTCCTTTCTATTTTTTTATTGTTTTTGCAAGCTCAAAACCCTCAAAAAGGGCTGTTTTGTTCAATTCCTCCGTACCCTTCGGGACCCGTGCGAGAACCGCTTTTTCAATCGACTCCCTGCTGACGACATTGGTCAGCCCGACGATCGCTCCCAGCGCAATGATGTTGGCTATAAACGGTTTGCCGAGTTTATCGTGTGCGGTCATGGTAAAAGGCAGTTTGTAAATTTTCCCGTGTTTGAGGTCCGGAACCTTTTTGACCGTGTCGGCATCGAACACGACCAGGGCATCGTCACGCCTGATATCCCTGGTATAGGGACCGATCGCCACATCGGACAAAACGAGCACAAGGTCCGGGTCAGCAACCTCGGGATAAATGATCTCACCGTCGCTGATAACGACCTCTGATTTACTGATGCCGCCGCGTGATTCGGGACCGTAGTACTGGGACTGTGCAGCATTCTTGCCTTCCAGAAGAGCTGCCGATGCGAGTATGACACCGGCGAGTATCAACCCCTGGCCGCCTTCTCCGCCTAACCTAATCTCTGTATTTTTACTCATTGTCTACTCCTGTTCCTCATTATTTAGCCTGGGCCTTGGGTATAATCGTCGTGTAGTACGTATCCATGTAGGAGGGCAGGTCTTTCTTTACAAATACACCTGTAATGATCTTGCCTGCAATCTCTTCCGGTGTCTTCTTCTGTGCCAGCTGGATCGGCATGGAATTGTCCTTCTGTATCTGCATCATATCAGGTGCTTCCTTCGGCTTGTTCCTCCTGCCGAACTGGACCGGGCACGCATCGATGATGTCGATCACTGAGAATCCCTTGTGCATGATCGCCTGCTTGATCAGCTGTTCCGTCTGTGCAGTGTGGTACGATGTTGTCCGTGCAACGAACGTCGCCCCCGCACCCTCTGCAAGTTTCACGATATCGAAAGGCGGGTCGATGTTTCCGTACGGCATGGTGGTTGCAATCGCCCCGAGCGGTGTTGTCGGCGCAACCTGGCCGCCGGTCATACCGTAGATCGAGTTGTTGAACACGAGCAGGGTTATTTCGATGTTCCGCCGTGCTGCATGGATGAAGTGGTTTCCGCCGATGGCCGCCGCGTCGCCGTCGCCGCTTACCACGATGACCTTGAGCTTTGGATTGGAAAGCCTGATACCCGTTGCGAACGCAAGTGCGCGTCCGTGCGTCGTATGCAGGGTGTTCATGTCCAGATAACCGGGGAGCCGCGATGCACAGCCGATACCGGATACAACGGCGATGTCGTTCTTATCCAGCTTCAGGCCGTCGATCGCCCTGAGCAGTGATTTCATGACAATGCCGTGACCGCATCCCGGGCACCATATATGGGGAAGTGTGCCTTTCCGTATGTACTTTTCGTATTCAAATGCCATGGAACAGCTCCTTTACTTTTTCTATGATCTCATGCGGGTGAATAATTTCGATGTTCACCCTGTTTACACCGTAAACCCTGGTCTTGCCCTTTGCTGCCCGCTCCACTTCGAGGATCAGCTGGCCGAAGTTGAGCTCGGGAACCACGATAAATTTCACCTTCTGCGCAAGCTTCTCGATAGCTGCTTCGTCGAACGGCCAAATCGTTATGTACCTGAGCATACCGGCCTTGATCCCCTGTTCCCGCAGTGCGTTCACGGCATACTTCGCCGCCCGGGACGACGAGCCGTACGCAACAATGGCGACCTCGGCATCATCGAGCATGTAGGTCTCGGTCTTGAATATGTCCTTCTTGTACAGATCCACTTTATCCATGATCCGGTGCATTTCTTTTTCGATAAGGTCCCCGTTGTTGGTCGGAAAACCGTCTGTCCTGTGGTTGAGTCCGGTCACGTGGAACCTGTAGCCCGATCCGTACGCCGCCATAGGAGGTACCAGTGGAAGAGGTGAGTTCGTCACATCGAACGGTTTGTATTGATCCGGAGGGACGGTCGGCTTGAGCCTGTCCACAACTTCGAGCTCGCCTTTTTCCGGAAATATGATTCTCTCCCGCATGTGCGCTATAATCTCGTCGAGCAGGAGAATGACCGGTATCCTGAACTTCTCGGTGATGTTGAATCCCCGTACCGTTTCCGTAAAGATTTCGGGGATAGAATTGGGTGCAAGTGCTACAATCGGGTGATCTCCGTGGGTACCCCACCGCGCCTGCATGACATCTCCCTGTGACGGACCGGTGGGTGCCCCTGTACTCGGGCCTCCCCGCATAACATTGACGATCACGCAGGGAACCTCGTTAAACGAGGCAAATCCAAGGTTTTCCTGCTTTAGAGAAAAACCCGGCCCACTCGTTGCCGTCATCGCTTTTTTCCCTGTGAGCGAAGCGCCGATCGTTGCTGCCATTGCCGCGATCTCGTCTTCCATCTGTATCATAACGCCGCCGTACTTCGGCAGCTTTCTCGCAAGTCCTTCGGGTATTTCGGATGAAGGTGTGATAGGATATCCTGCATAGAATTGAATACCTGCATAGAGCGCACCTTCAACACACGCTTCGTTTCCCGATATCAGTAATGCCTTTTTCTCCATTGTTCCTCCTCAAGGTTTCTCAAATGATTCGCAGTTACGATTTTTCCGGCAGATCTACATAGATCGCGAAATCCGGACAAAACAGTTCGCATCTCATGCACCCGGTACACTTGTCCAAATTGGCAACAGACACAACGAGATCTTTCATTGCAAGAACGTCTTCGGGACAGTAAACTACACATATTTCGCACCCTTTACAGCGTTCTTCTATAATTTTTATTTTGTGTTTTTGCTGCTGTTTTTTTTCTGCAGCCTGTGTTTCAGCCATGTATTTTCCCCTTTCTGTTTATCTTTTCTTCGCTTTCTTAGCGGCAGGCTTCTTCGCTTTCGCTTTCATCTTCGCCTTTACTGCTGCCGGCTTCTTTTTCCTGGCCTTGACCTGTTTCAGCAGATCGTACATGGTCTGACCTATCTCAGCCGGACTTCTTGAGACCTTTATACCGACAGACTCAAGGGTTTCAATCTTATCCTGTGCTGTTGTCTTGCCGCCGGTTATTATCGCTCCGGCATGTCCCATTCTCTTGCCCTTCGGTGCAGTTTGGCCTGCTATAAAGGCAACGACGGGTTTTTTCACGTACTTCTTAATGTACTGCGCAGCATCATCTTCTGCAGTTCCGCCGATCTCTCCCATCATAATGATGGCCTCTGTCTTGGGGTCGTTATTGAACGCCTCGAGCGCATCAATAAAATTGGTCCCGATGATAGGATCGCCGCCGATACCGATTGCCGTCGACTGACCGAGTCCCAGGAGGGTAAGCTGGTACACCGCTTCGTACGTCAGAGTTCCGCTCCTCGATATGATTCCTATCGTTCCGGGTTTATGTATCCGTGCCGGCATTATGCCGAGTTTTGCTTCACCGGGAGTTATGACGCCGGGACAATTCGGGCCTATGAGCCTCGTCTTCTTGCCCTTAAGATAAGCCGATACCTTAAGCATATCAAGGGTCGGAATTCCCTCGGTAATACAGACAACGAGCTCGATACCAGCATCCGCTGCTTCCATAATGGCATCCGCTGCGAACGGAGGCGGAACAAAGATCATGGACGCATTCGGTTTGGTCGCTGCCACAGCCTCGGCAACGGTATTGAACACGGGGATACCTTCTACGTTGCTCCCGCCCTTGCCCGGGGTCACGCCACCGACGATCTTCGTTCCATAGTCCCGGCACTGGAGGGTATGAAACATACCATCCTTTCCGGTTATACCCTGCACAATCACTCTCGTATTCTTATTGACCAGTATACTCATAGCTCACCTCTCACAGCCTTTACCACTTTCTCGGCAGCATCTGCCATACCTGTGGCTGTTATCAGATTCAGCCCCGACTCATCAAGCATTTTTTTGCCGAGCTCAACGTTCGTACCTTCCAGCCTTACCACGAGGGGTACGCTCAGGTTCACCTCTTTTGCTGCAGCGATAACTCCCGCTGCGATCACGTCGCATTTCATGATACCGCCGAAGATATTCACCAGGATGCCTTGCACCTTGTCATCCGACAGTATGATCTTGAATGCGTGGGTCACCTGTTCTTTCGACGCTCCGCCGCCGACATCAAGGAAGTTCGCCGGCTCACCGCCGTAAAACTTGATGATGTCCATGGTTGACATCGCCAGCCCGGCGCCATTCACCATACAGCCGATATTCCCGTTCAGACTCACATAGCTCAGGCCATGGGATTTTGCATCAAGTTCTTTCGCATCTTCCTCATCAACATCCCGCAGTGCCTCGATATCCTTATGCCGGAACAGGGCGTTGTCGTCGAAATTGATCTTCGCATCGAGCGCAAAGATGTTGTTGTCCCTGGTCAGGACCAGCGGGTTGATCTCGACGAGGCTGCAATCCAGCTCCAGAAACATCCGGTAGAGTGCCTTGACGAACTTCGCAAATTTGCCCACCAGGTCACCGGTAAGCCCCAGTTTGTAGGCGATCTTCCTTCCATAGAAATCCTGGATCCCGGCCACGGGATCGATAAACTCCTTGATGATCTTTTCCGGGGTCTTTGCAGCGACCTCTTCTATCTCCATACCGCCTTCGGTACTCGCCATTACCACGATCTGCTTGGAAGTCCGGTCGATGATCATGCCGAGGTAAAGTTCCTTGGCGATTGCACCTGCTTCTTCGATATACACCTTCTTGACGAGCTTGCCCTCCGGGCCGGTCTGGTGCGTCACGAGGGTCATACCGATCATCTTCGATGCAACCTCCTTGACCTCTTCCGGCGTGTTGACGAGCTTCACACCGCCGCCCTTGCCCCTGCCGCCGGCGTGGATCTGCGCCTTGACCACGAATTTGCTGACCCCGAGCTGCTGCGCCACCGTGTATGCCTCATCTGCGGAGAATGCCGGTTTGCCCTTGGGCACCGGGACCCCGAACTTCGTCATTAATTCTTTCGCCTGATATTCATGTATATTCATAGTAACCTCTACTCCTTATAACTTTGTTGTCACGAGGGCTGTTTTGAGTTGCGCTATATGGTTCGTGATATTGATGTCCTTCGGACACGCCTCATTGCAGTTAAATATGGTGTGGCACCTGAAAACGCCGTGCTTGTCATTGACGACGCTGAGCCGTTCTTCGGCACCGGTATCCCGTGTGTCGAATATGTACCGGTATGCCTTCAGCAGAGCCGACGGACCAAGATACTCGTCGTCAGCCCAGAACGAAGGGCAGGATGAGGTACAAGCCGCACAGAGGATACAGGTTGTCGATTCCTCGATCAACTTCTGCTGATCCGGCGACTGCAGCCGTTCCTTCTCCGGTACCGGTTCATCATTGATCAGGTACGGTTTAATCTTATTGAATTTCGCGTAGAACTTCTCAAGGTCAACGACCAGATCCTTGATGATCGGGAATGACGGGAGCGGCCGTACGGTTATCGTTCCCGGCTTCAGGTCCTGCACGTGTGTCTGGCAGGCAAGGCCGTTCTTGCCGTTGATGTTCATGGCGCAGGAACCGCATATAGCGTGCCCGCAGGATCGCCTGAACGAAAGCGTTTCATCCTGATGCCACCGTATATCGTTGAGACAGTCGAGAATCGTCGAGTTGGGCTGTGCTTCAACCGTGTACTCCTTGAATGACGGCTTTGTATCGTTCTCAGGGCTAAACTTCTGTATTTTGAATGTTACCTTCACTGTACTACCTCCTCAGTATTTTCTTTCTTGCGGCTGATACCTGGTTATGACAACATCCTTCTGTTTCATCTCGGGTCTGCCGTCCTTGCCCTTGGTTGCGAGGGTGTGCTTGAGGAACTTGACGTCATCGCGCTTCGGATAGTCTGTCCGTGAATGGGCGCCGCGGCTTTCCTTCCGGAAATCAGCAGATGCCAGGACAACCTCGGCATACTCGAGCATGTTGCCGAGCTCAATGGCATCTTTCATCTGCATGTTGAAATTGGTGCCCTTGTCGCTGATTCCGATGTTCTTGTAGCGTTCCTGTAACACCTTGATATCTTTCAGGCCTTTTTTTAGGAGCTTCTCTTCCCGGAAAACAGCAGCGGTCTCCCAGAGCAGTGACTGCATGTCTTCCCGCAGCTTTGATACGTTTTCCTTACCGTTGCCGGTCAGGAGCCACTCGACCATCTTCACCGTACTCTCGACAGCGTCCTTGGGAAGGACCGGCCGGTCCGCCTGCTGGACAAAGTCGTACATGTGTTTTCCTGCACGCCTGCCGAAGACCGTCGTATCGACCAATGAATTCGCACCGAGTCTGTTCGCCCCGTGCACGGATTCGCATGCTGCCTCACCGCCTGCGTACAGCCCGGTCACCGGCGTGCCCTTTTCATCCCTGATGACGTTGCTGTGGGCGTTGGTCGGAATGCCGCCCATGAAGTAGTGCATGGTCGGCGCCACGGGAATGGGCTCCTTCGTACAGTCGACACCGGCATAGGTGATCGCAAACTTGTATATCTCTGGAAGCCGTTCCAGTATCTTCTCCCTCCCGATGTGGTGGATCTGCAGGAGTACGTGGTCCTTCTTGGGTCCGACTCCCCTGCCTTCCTGGATCTCCGTGTAAATTGCGCGGGAGGTGATGTCCCTCGGCGCAAGGTCTTTCATATCGGGTGCATATTTTTCCATGAACCGTTCGCCCTTGCTGTTGACGAGGTATCCGCCCTCACCCCGGACACCCTCGGTGATGAGGATGCCGAGCGGGTAGATGCCCGTCGGGTGGAACTGGGTAAATTCAAGGTCCATGAGGGGAAGGCCTTCCTTGTAAATCAGGGAAAGTGCATCACCCGTGGATTCGTGCGCGTTGGATGAGATCCTGTATATCCTGCCTGCACCGCCGGTCGCAATCATGACCGCTTTTGCGGCAAAGACGTGTACCGTGCTCGTTTTCATGTCGATCGCCACGACGCCCTTTGCTGTGTTGTTCTCAATGATCAGTTTCGTCACAAAATATTCGGGATAATATTTCACCTTCTCCTTGAGGCTCTGCTCGTACAGGGTATGCA
>JAJYYW010000028.1 GCA_021800575.1 bacterium | reverse complement strand
CCCAGTTCTGCAGCGATCTCTTTCACGAGCGACAGTTTGTCCCGCACGAACCGGTAGGCTCCGTCGCCTGTCAGCGCCTCGATCCGCCTGACACCGGAGGATACCGACGTCTCCCTTGTTATGACGAACAGGCCGATATCGCCGGTGCGCCTGCTATGGGTGCCGCCGCATAGTTCCTTGCTGATCTTATCGATGGTAATGACCCGGACGATGTCTTTGTACTTTTCATCGAACAGTGCAGTGGCGCCCTCCTGCACCGCATCGTTCAGGGAAGAAAAGGTGATGCTCACGTCGTGGTTTTCCCGCACCCACTGGTTCACGGTTGCCTCGACCTTGATCAATTCGTCCGCAGAAAGTGCACGGTTGTGGGTGAAGTCGAACCGCAGGCGCAGCGGGTTCACCGAAGAGCCTGCCTGCGCGATGTGCGACCCGATCCACTTCCGTAAGGCCGCCTGGAGCAGATGTGTTGCCGTGTGGTTCAGTGCCGTTGCCTGCCGGGCCTCCCGGTTGACCGACAACTCGGCGTTCTGACCCCGTACGAAACGGCCGTGTTCCACCTTCCCCAGATGGGCGATGAGGCCTTCGACCGGCTTGATGGTGTCGGTCACCAGAAATTTATTTGCACCCGCCGCTATGGTGCCGGTGTCACCGGCCTGCCCCCCGGATTCTGCATAAAACGGCGTTTCCCTGAACAGAAGCATACCTTCCTCGCCCGCCTTGAGTTCATCCGCGGGCTGGTCATTTTTAATGATGAAGTGGACCGGTGTTTTTAACGACAACCTTCGGTACCCGGCGAACTCCGTCGGTCCTCCGGACTGGAGCATCCCGGTGTACAGCGAGGTATCTTTGGCGCCGGTCCCCTTGCCGAACTTGCTGGCCTCACGGGCCTTCTGTTTCTGTTCCTCCATGAGAAGGTTGAATGCCGGATAGTCGATACCGACACCGTTTTCCCTGGCGATGTCCGCGAGGATGTCGATTGGAAACCCGAAGGTATCGTAGAGCCGGAAGGCGAACCCGCCGTCAATAGCTTTCGAACCTGATGCCGCCAGCTTGTGCAGGTACTCGTCGATGAACGAGAGGCCGCGTTCGAGGGTCATGAGGAATTTTGTCTCCTCGTCCTTCAGCGTGGACCCGATGATGCCGGCATGGTCCGCCAGCTCGGGGTACGTGTCCCGGTACTGCTGTATGACCGAAGGTACGGCCGTGTACAGGAGCGGTTCCCGCATGCCGATAATGAACGCATACCGCAGGGCCCGCCGGAGGATCCTGCGCAAAACGTATCCGCGCTGTTCGTTGGAGGGGAACACGCCGTCGCTGATGAGGAACACCGCTGCCCTGAGGTGATCGGCAATGACCCGCAATGCCGTTCCGGCAAGCTTGTCCCGGTCCGGGGTGGTATGGAGGATATCGGACAGGGCCGTGATGATGCTCGTGAAGATATCGATGGCATAGTTGCTGGTTACACCGGAGAGTACGGCGCTGATCCGCTCGAGCCCCATGCCGGTGTCGATGCTCGGCCGCGGGAGCCGGAGCATGGAACCGTCCTGCTGCTTGTTGTACTGCATAAAGACGAGGTTCCAGATTTCGAGGTAGCGGTCGCAGTCCGACCCGATGCCGTCGTCCGGATTATCACAGGGCACCGCCTCGCCCTGGTCGAAGATGATTTCCGAGCACGGGCCGCAGGGACCGGTGTCACCCATGGACCAGAAGTTGTCCTTCTCGCCCATGCGCACGATATGCGACGACGGGATCCTGATGTCGTTTTGCCAAATGCCGTACGCCTCGTCATCGTCATTAAAAACGGTAATCCACAGCCGTTCTGCCGGCAGCCGGTACCGTTCGGTCAGGAGTTCCCAAGCAAACCGGATTGCCTCCTTCTTGAAATAATCGCCGAACGAGAAATTCCCGAGCATCTCGAAAAAGGTGTGGTGGCGGGCGGTGTAGCCGACGTTCTCAAGGTCGTTGTGCTTCCCGCCGGCGCGAACGCACTTCTGCGAGGTACACGCCCGCGGGTAGTCCGCCGTTTCCTCGCCTGTGAAGATCTTCTTGAACTGGACCATGCCCGCGTTGGTAAAAAGCAGGGTCGGATCGTTCTGCGGAATGAGCGAAGAACTCGGCACACGCCGGTGCCCGTTCGAAACGAAATATTCCAGGAAGGTGTCTCTGATCTCTTTCGTGTTCACGGATCAAAACTTTTCTATCTTGAAGTCGTCGTCCTTGCCGGAGGCTGATTTTTTGTCGAAATCGTCCCACGTCATGTCCGAGCTCGACGTGATACCCTTGACGCGCAGGGCAAAATCGTCCGGGTTTGTGGACTGCCGGAGTGCCTCTTCATACGTGATGAGGTTCTGCCTGAACAACTGGAGCAGGGATTGATCGAACGTCTGCATGCCGTAGGTCGTGAAGCCCTTGGCGATGGTGTCCGGGACCTCCGAGATCCGATCTTCGTCGGCGATCAGCTCTTTTATCCGGGCGGTTGCTATCATGACCTCGATCGCCGGCACCCGGCCCTTGTTGTCCGACTTGGGCACGAGCCGCTGGGAGATGACCGCTTTCAGAATGGACGAGAGCTGCAGGCGGACGGCCTTCTGCTGGTAGGGAGGAAAAATGGACACGATCCGGTTGATGGATTCCTTGGCATCGAGGGTGTGCAGGGTGCTGAACACGAGGTGTCCTGTTTCCGCTGCGGTGATGGCCGTTTCGATGGTTTCGAAGTCACGCATTTCACCGACGAGGATGACATCCGGGTCTTCCCGCAGGGCGCTCCGCAGGGCCGTTGCAAAACTCTGTGTATCGACGCCCAGTTCCCGCTGGTTGACGATGCTCTTCTTGTCCCGCAGCAGGTATTCAATGGGGTCCTCGATGGTCATGATGTGGGAAGTCCTGTTGGCATTGATATGATCAATTACCGAGGCGAGGGTCGTGGACTTTCCGCTGCCCGTCGTGCCGGTGACCAGCACAAGGCCCCGCTGTTCCATGGCGATTTTCTCGATAACCTTGGGCAGGTTGAGCTGATCGAAGGAAGGGACACCGAACGGAATAACCCTGAACACGGCACCGATGGTCCCCCGCTGCTGGAATATGTTGACCCTGAACCTGCCGAGACCGGGAACGCCGTACGCCATATCAAGTTCGTAGCTCGTTTTGAATTTTTCCCGTTGAATGGGGGTCATGATACCAAAGGTCATCCTGCCAAGGTCCTCGGGGGTAAGCCGCGGGGCTTCCTTGTACGGGACGAGCGTCCCGTTGATCCTGAAAATGGGCGGCAGCCCGGCTTTTAAGTGTATATCCGATGTGCTTGCCTTGGTTGCAACCTTAAGGATGTCGTTTAATTCCATTTACGCCTTCTCCTGTTCCCTTTTCTGTGTCTTGTCGTTTTTGACGAGGCCGAAGTGCTGCCGTATCTTTTCCTCTATTTTCTCGCATATCTCGGCGTGTTCTTTCAAGAACAATCGTGTGTTGTCCCTTCCCTGGCCAATCCGCTCGTTGTTAAACGTATACCATGCTCCGCTCTTATCTATTGCCTTTATCTCCGTGCCGATGTCAATGATCTCGCCGAGCCTGGAAACGCCCTCCCCGTAGAAGATGTCGAATTCGCTCTCCCGGAACGGGGGAGCGACCTTGTTCTTGACTATCTTGACCTTGGTCCGCGTTCCTATGATCGCGTCGCCCTCCTTGATGTTGTTGACACGGCGTATATCGATCCGTACGGACGCGTAGAATTTCAGGGCATTGCCGCCGGTCGTCGTTTCCGGGTTCCCGAAGAACACTCCGATCTTCATGCGGATCTGGTTGGTAAAGATGACGGTGGTCTGCGTTTTGCTGATGTTTGCCGTGAGCTTGCGCAGCGCCTGCGACATCAGCCGCGCCTGCGCGCCCATCTGTGCGTCGCCCATGTCCCCCTCGAGTTCCGCCCGGGGTACCAGGGCCGCCACGGAGTCTATGACAACGATGTCGATGGCCCCGCTCCGGACAAGGGTGTCCGTTATCTCGAGCGCCTGTTCCCCGGAATCGGGCTGGGATACCAGCAGTTCATCGATATTGACGCCGAGTTTGCGCGCATAGTTTATATCGAGGGCATGCTCGGCATCGATAAAGGCGGCAACGCCGCCGGCCTTTTGCGCCTCGGCGATGATGTGCAGCGTCAGCGTGGTCTTTCCGGAAGACTCGGGGCCGAAGATTTCAATAACCCTGCCTTTCGGAATACCGCCGACGCCGAGCGCTATGTCGAGCCCGAGAGAGCCCGTCGGAATGACCGGTGTGTCCACGATGGCCCCGGTGGTACCGAGCTTCATGATACTCCCCTTACCGAACTGTTTCTCGATGTTCGCCAGGGCCATGTCGAGCGCCTTTTTTTTACTCTGCGTATCAATAACTGTCATCATGCCTCCTTGTTCAGTCGTACCGTATAAAATGGCCGGTAAACAGCACCCCGGGGACTGAGTATACTTTGAAATAAGGTTACCCGGTCAACCAGGGAACTGGTTATGATTCTATCATTCCACATCTCTTTTATTTTTTCAAGCCCGGGCAGCACCGACGGGTCCCTGAGCCGTCCGATCGTGATGTGCGCCGAAAACGGCCTGTTTTCCGGGTGCAGATCTGCCAGGCGTGATTCGACCGAGGCGGCCAGCGCCTGGACTGGTTCCTGCGGCCTGATGCCGATCCAGATCACCCGCGGCCGCCCGGGTGAGGGGAATGCGCCGATCCCGCGCAGGTCTATGCGGAACGACGGAATATCCCCCAGTTCGTCCAGCGCCTCTTGTGCCCGCCGGACCTGGTGTTCGTCGACCGGACCGAGAAATTTAAGCGTCAGGTGCAGGTTCTCCCTCTGTACCCAGGCGACGCGCCCGGAGGCGGCCCTGCCCCTGCCGCCGGCGGCGTGCTCCAGGGTTTCGATGATGCCCGTGAGTGCAGCCCGCGCTGCCTCTTCGAGGGGGACTGCAATGAATGCCCGCAGCATACTCAGGCTATCTCGATAAAAAAGATAACGATGCGGGCAAGGATGTTCGAGACCATGCCCGCGGAAACGTCGTCAAGCATGACCCCGGTGCCTCCGTGGATATGACGATCGAGATACGATATCGGATAGGGTTTGATAATATCGATGGCTCTGAAGCAGACGAAGCCAGCGACAAGGTGGAGAATATTCATCGGTATGAAAAGCATGGTGAGGTACATGCCTGCAATCTCGTCGATGACGATTTTCCCGCTGTCCTGTTCGTTGAGGATCTTCTCCGCCCTTCCCGCGGTAAAGATGCCAACCGCCAGCAGGACGCCGAGCAGCACAAGGGATCCCCGGGTGTTCAGGTATCTGGACGCGGCGTATGAGAGCGCAGCACCCAGCATGCTGCCGAACGTACCCGGTGCAAAGGGCAGGTATCCAACAAACATACCCGTTGCCGCGAACAGAATGACAGTGTCGTATATTTTTTTCATCTGCAGTTTTATATCCGAAAATCAGAACGAAAGCAAAGCAAATGCCGGGCAGGCATAAACGATGTCCGGAACATAAAATTTTATTGCATAAGTACTCAAAATAAGCTATCGATGGACAGCACACGACCGAAGGATAAAAGGAGATACTATGAACAGTGGTTCCAAACATTTTATATCAGTATTTATTGCAGGACTTCTCATGGGTCTTGTAATGGCAGGATGCACGGGATCGACCGGATCTGCAGGACTGAGCTCCGGGACGATAACCGGCAGTGTCACGGATACGGCAACCGGTAAGCCCCTGACCGGCGCACTGATAACGGTGTCTCCGGCATTGTTTTCATCTACAACGGATGCGAACGGCACTTTTACCTTTCAGAATGTGCCCATCGGCTTGTATCAGGTCTCAGCCTCATTGAGCGGCTACCTGTCCCAGACGACGGGCCTGGTTTCCATCGTTGCCGGTAAGACCATGAACATACCGTTTAAACTGTCCGCACCGCCGTCCGAACCGGTTGTTGCCAATGCAGGGCCGAATCAAGGGGATGTCGGGTATGGCTCCGTGGTGACCATAGACGGGAGTGCAAGCACGAGCACCTCGGGCAAGCCGCTGACGTATACGTGGGCGCAGGTCCCGAACTACGGGGGCCAGCTCATTGCAGCACCCGTGACCTTTTTGAACGGCATCAGCAATTCAACCTTGGAGGTCCAGCTGCCGACCTTGCAGCAGTTCTTCTCATCCCTCGATGTTCCGGTCCAGGTACCGGACAGGTTCGGTGTGCTCGGCATATCGGCATGGCTGGGCGGAGGTAATTCCGCGAACAGCAATGATTTTGCATTTCAGCTGACTGTTTCGGACGGAACAAACACCTCGACTACCACGGTCTACATAGCACCCGCCTCCATGACGAGCGGGCTGACCAATGTTCCCACCGGCATCACCCAGTATCTCGACGGCGGGACGAAGGGCGGGTCACAGACCACGTGGAACTGGCAGGTCGTGGCTGCACCCGCCGGATCGGCGGTGACCACCGTGACAGACCCCGCGTCCCAGACCCCGAGCTTTACCCCTGACATTGCAGGGAAATATGTGTTTTTCGAATCGGTCTCAGGACAGGAGTTGACGGTGAATGCCGGTACATACGTGGGCTGGCAGGCGTGCGCCCAGTGTCATAACGGTAATGTTCAGAATGCACCGCTCACCGTGGGGCCCTGGCTGGGTACCAAGCACGCGACCATGTTCACCAAGATGATCAACGGGGACTATCAGGACGACGACAATTATACGCTCCACTGCGTTGCATGTCATACCCTGGGAGACACGCCCGAGGAAACGGTCCATAATAACGGCTGGTGGGATGCATACGTCGCCTCCGGATGGACGTTCCCGTTTGTCGCGAATAACTACAGCTATCCGATCAACTACAACAACTGGAACACCATGCCGCAGGCCTTGAAGAATATGAGCAATATACAGTGCGAAAACTGTCACGGTCCGGGCAGCGTCCACACCGGGGCCTTCAGCTATGATCAATCCGTATGCTTCCAGTGCCACGATGATACGGACGATGAAGATGTTGCGAATGAATGGAGGACCTCGTTCCATGCACAGAGCCTGACAGCAGCGGGCGGGATGGTAACCAAAAACCTCGGGTGTGTGCAGTGCCACGTTTCCCAGGAGATCGTCGCTGTCAATTTTGAAGGACAGGCACCGACGGTTGTAACGAACCCGTATCCGATAAATTGTGTCGCCTGTCATGATCCGCACAGTGATGCAAACCCCCACCAGCTCAGGCTGTATGGGTCTGAAAGGGTGGCAGGGGGCAGCTTTACACTGACCAACGCAGGGGCCGGTGCAATCTGCACCATGTGTCATACGGACCAGACGGCAAATCCGAATACCGTCATACAAAACGCGCTGAGCCTGGTCGGAACATCCGGTGCCGCAGCCGCCGCTTCTTCGGCGGTGGATGTCCACAACACCACGGCGGAGGTGTTCGCGGCAGGACAGGGCTTCGGACTTGTGGGAGCGGGTGCTTACGCAGCGACCGTGAAGAGCTCACCCCACGCAACCGGTGCACTTTCTTCGACAGCAACAACGCTGTTGACCCAGGAACCGGGCAATCTCTGCGTGACCTGCCACATGTATAACCCATCGTACTTTACCATAACGACCGGCAACCACAGTTTTGCTATGTCAGATGGTCTTGTTGATGACACCGAGGCGTGCGCCCAGTGCCATATTGTCGCGGCGCCGACCGGCACCGGATACGGCAATCTCGTCACCGGGTTCGATACGTGGGTGGATCCCGCACTCGCATCGGCCGTACCCGCCTGGGATGGTTCTCCTGCAGCATCCGGGATAGAAGGGGTGCAGGACCGGGTCCAGGGACTGCTCAGCGTACTTGCCTGCGCGATCACGACAACCAGTACGCCGTCATCTCCGGGTGCTTGTAGTGCAAACACCGTTGATGTCAATGGTAATCCCGTGGTCTGGACCGTCAGTATACCGGTTACGAGGGGTATAGCCAATGTAACATCACCGTCAAACGGTACGGCGGGATTCAGTTTCACCACTACCTTCACCCAGCAGGAGCTCGATGCCGTGTATAATTACAACATTGTTGCAAATGAAGGCAGTATGGGTATTCACAATACAAAATTCGACGTAGAGCTGCTGCAGAAAGCATTCAACGATCTGACCGGTGCAAATATCCCGGGCGCATCGCTTTATTAGGTAGTTATTGACGAACAGGTGAACCAGCACACCCAGTGCGCTGTTCTTGAATGACCGGCAGGGGCGACCGAAATACGGTCGCCCCTTTTTTTTGTGCAAAATCAGGACCCTGTGCTGCGTTATATACCCGGAGGCGCACAAAACAAGAATTTACTTGACACCAAATAAATATATTGTATATTGTATACATAATTTATAAAGGAAAGGAGGCTAAGATGGGACAATTGATTTCACCGCATGGATCAAAAGAGTTAAAGCCCCTCCTGCTGGAAGGAAAGGCACGGGAGGAGGAGCTTAAAAAGGCGCAAGGTTTGCCGAAGGTCAAGATGACGAGCAGGGAAACATCGGATCTTATCATGCTTGGAATCGGAGCGTTTACACCGCTCGATGGCTTTATGGCGCACGACGACTGAAAAGGCATCTGTTCGGAATATACGATGAAAAATGGCCTGTTCTGGCCCATTCCGATAACCCTGTCAGCGGCGAAGTCCACAGCCGATGGATTGAAAAATGGTTCAGAAGTCGCACTGGTCGATGAAGAGACGTCAGAGATCATGGGCACTATGAAGATAACGGAAAAATACACCATCGACAAGGCATACGAGTGCAAAGAGGTCTTCAGGACAAACGACACCGAGCACCCGGGCGTCCAGAAGGTCATGGCACAGGCTGAATTCAACCTTGCAGGGCCGGTCAAGGTCCTGAGCGAAAGCTCTTATCCGAAACAATTCGGCGATATCTACATGAGGCCGGCGGAAAGCCGCAGGATCTTCGAAGAAAAGGGCTGGCATACCATCGCTGCTCTCCAGCTGAGAAACCCCATGCACCGGTCGCATGAGTATCTTGCCAAGATAGCGATAGAGGTCGTGGACGGTGTATTCATCCACCAGCTGGTCGGCAAACTGAAAGAAGGGGATATCCCGGCGGATGTGCGGACCAAGTGTATCAATGTCCTGGTGGACAAATACTTTGTCAAGAACACCGTTGTCATGGGCGGCTATCCGATGGAGATGCGCTACGCGGGGCCGCGGGAAGCGCTTCTGCACGGTGTGTTCCGGCAGAACTTCGGATGCACGCACCTGATCGTCGGGCGGGACCACGCCGGCGTGGGCAGCTATTACGGACCGTTCGACGCCCAGAAGATCTTCAATGAAATCCCCAAGGGCGCCCTGGAGCTCAAGCCGTTCAACATCGACTGGACGTTCTACTGCTCAAAGTGCAGAGGGATGGCCTCAATGAGAACGTGTCCGCACTCCAAAGAGGACCGGCTCCTGCTCAGCGGTACTGCACTGCGCAAGTCCCTATCAGAGGGCAAACCCGTGTCGGAGGATTTCAGCAGACCCGAGGTTCTTGAGATTCTGAAAGACTACTACGCCCATCTTGAACACAAGGTCGAGATCAAGACCCATGCAGCTTCAGAGGGCATCGGCATGGATGCAAAAAAATAAAGCGAAAGAAAAAATAAAGGAGGTTACTGTATGCCAAGTTATGTAATTACGGAAAAATGCGATGGTTGCAAGGCACTGAAGACGACAGCGTGCCAGTACATCTGTCCGAACGACCTTATGGTACTGGACAAGGAAAAGATGAAGGCCTACAACAGGGAGCCTGAGATGTGCTGGGAGTGCTACTCCTGTGTCAAGATGTGTCCGCAGCAGGCCATTGACGTTCGGGGCTATGCAGACTTCGTGCCGCTCGGTGCGAGTGTGACACCCATGAGAGGCTCCAACGACATC
>JAJYYW010000027.1 GCA_021800575.1 bacterium | reverse complement strand
TCCGATCTACCCCGGGTACACGACCAATGATACCGGCGGGACGTTCCAGCTCGGCTACTGGCTGATCGACCGCCTGCGGATCTATGTCAACTACGGTTACGATGACGCCTTTTTCTCCAGCATCAGCAATGCGTATTCGTACCTGCTCCAGAACGGATCCACCAGCGGAATCACCCTGGGGTTTGTCGATGACACGCGGGATAACCCGCTGTACACGACCAAGGGTTCCCTGGTCAGCGGTTCCGCGGAATATGCCGGCGGACCCTTCGGCGGGGATTTCACCTTCGTCAAGTTCGATGCATCGGCGACACATTACTTCCCGCTGCCGCTCGACACGGTGTTCATGATCAACGGGAGGATAGGATACGGGTACGTCCCGGGCAACGGGTTTCTGCCGTTTACGAGCCGGTATTTCCTCGGAGGTATCAACTCCCTGCGGGGGTATAACTACAGGACCGTTGGACCGGAGATGCCGGCCCTGGCCACGAATCTGGATCCGCTTGCACCGACAACGCAACTTATGTATGGTGGTAACAAGATGATCGCAACGACCATGGAGTATGTCTTTCCCCTCATCAAAGAGGCGAAGATAGACGGCGTGCTGTTCTTTGATACCGGCAATGCGTACGCCGAGAACCAGGGCTATTTCGCCGCTCCCCTGCAAATGGGGTACGGCTTCGGGATACGGTGGTTCACGCCCATCGCTCCGTTCAGATTCGAGTGGGGTTTCCCGCTCAACCCGCGGCCAACGGATCAACCCAATGTGTTTGAATTTTCGATAGGAACATTTTATTAAGAGAGAGAGTGAAGGAGGAACGATGAAAAAGTTTATGATGATACTTGCTGTGTCGGTGTTGCTGCTCACAGCCGGTTCAACAACCTATGCAGCAGATACGGCCGTGAAAATCGGTTATATCGATCTCCAGAAGATCCTGCTCCAGTCGAACGAGGGAAGGCAGGCGAAGACGGACCTCGAGAAGCAGTTTGCAGCACGGAAGAAAGAGCTCGGCGAAAAGAAGCAGGAGCTCGAAGACATGCAGAATTCCCTCGAAAACCAGAGTTCCATGCTGACCCGGGATGCATTGATGCAGAAACAGGCTGAGTTCGTGAAGAAGAGGGACGCGTTTCTCAAACTCGTCCAGCAGTACGACAAGGAGCTCCAGGAACAGGACGGGGAACTGACCAAGAAGATCCTCCTCCAGCTCCAGGACATCATAACCAAAATAGGAAAAGACGGCCATTACACGGTCATCCTCGAGAAGTCGCAGGGCGGAATCCTGTACGCACCGCAGGACGAAGATCTCACGGACAGGGTCATGAAGCTGTTCAACGAGGAAACAGCCGGGAAAGGGACGTCGAAGCATTGAGGGTTTCATGTACAGCCTGAAAGAACTCGCCCAGTATGTCAACGGCAGGATCGAGGGAGACGAGAACACCGTCATCCGTGATGTGGGCACACTCGAAGAAGCGGAGAGCGGCGCTCTAACCTTTATTTCGAATCCCAAGTACAAGCCCCTCGTGTACCAGACGAAGGCATCGGCCCTGGTTACGGAGAACAAGATCGACGGCCTGGGTATTGCACAGCTCATCGTCAGGGACCCGTACCTTGCGTTTGCGAAGATCGTGGCACGGTTCCATCCTCCCGCGCATCCCGAGTGGGGGATCGACGGCAGGGCGTATGTCGGGAGAAATACCCAGATCGGCAGGGATACCCACCTGGCACCGTTCAGCTACATCGAGAATGATGTCCAGATCGGCAACCGCGTACGCATCTATCCGCACACCTACGTGGGGCAGGGCAGTATCATCCATGACGATACCATCCTTTACCCGAACGTCACGATCTACCATCACACGGTGGTCGGCAGACGGTGTATCATACATGCCGGTGCCGTGATCGGTGCGGACGGGTTCGGTTTTGCGAAGGACGGTGTGCGCAACGTCAAGATACAGCAGATCGGACGCGTGGAGATAGGAGATGACGTGGAGATAGGCGCCAGCACGACCATCGACCGGGCTGCGCTCGGCGTAACGCGCATCGGGAACGGTACCAAGATAGATAATCTCGTGCAGATAGCACACAACGTACACACCGGTGAAAACTGTCTTATCGTGAGCCAGACCGGCATATCCGGGAGCACGCACATCGGGAACAACGTAACGATCGCGGGCCAGGTGGGCATCATCGGCCACCTCAAGATCGGCGATTTCGTCATGATCGGCGCACAGTCGGGCGTTCCCAAGGACCTTCCCGCGCACGCCGTTGTATCCGGTACACCGGCGTTCAATCATGTGGACTGGCTGAAGGCGGTCGCCGTATTCAAGGAATTACCGGAAATGAAGAAGCTGCTCAACGAACTGAAGAAGCGTGCAGGACTCGGGCAGGTTATGGAAGAGAATCATGAAGATAGATAGCAAAGGTATCATGGAGCTGATTCCCCAGCGGTACCCGTTTTTGTTTGTCGACAGGGTCGAGGAGCTGGTGGTCAACGAGCGGATCGTGGCGATCAAGAACATCTCGATCGATGAACCGCTGTTCCAGGGGCATTTCCCGGGTGAACCGACCCTGCCCGGTGTTATCATCGTCGAAGCACTCGCCCAGACGAGCGGCGTGCTCGCCGCGAAATCCATGCCCGAGGGGATCAACGGTACTCCCTATCTTGTCGGGATCAGCAACTTCAAATTCCGCCAGCCGGCGCTGCCCGGCGATTGCCTGAGGCTTGAGTCCGTCATCAAGCGGCGCATGAGGAATTTTACGACGTTTTCCTGCAGGGCCACGATAGACGGCAAGGTTGTCGCAGAGGGGGAAATGCTGACCGCCATTGTAAAGAAGGAGGACAAATGAATATACATCCAACCGCAATCATAGCCCCGTCCGCACAACTCGGAGACGTTACGGTCGGACCATACTCGGTCATCGGCCCTGATGTGCAAATCGGGGACGGAACGGTACTCGGTCCCTCGGTGGTGATCGACGGGCATACGACCATCGGAAAGAACAATAAGATCTTCCAGTTTTCATCGCTCGGGTCGCCTCCGCAGGACCTCAAGTACAAAAACGAGCCGACCCGCCTTGTCATCGGAGACGGCAATACGATACGGGAGCATGTGGTCATGAATCCCGGGACGCCGACCGGCAGGGGCGTGACGACGGTCGGGAGCAGAAACCTGTTCATGATCGGTTCCCATGTCGCGCACGACTGCATTGTCGGCGATGATGCCGTGTTCGCAAACAACGCAACTCTTGCCGGCCATGTGACTGTCGAGAGCATGGCGATACTCGGCGGACTCATCGCGGTCCACCAGTTTGCACGCATCGGCAGGATTGCCATGGTTGGCGGCGGAGCAATGGCAGCCATGGACGTTCCTCCGTTTGCCATCGCGAGCGGAGACAGGGCCCGGCTGTACGGCATCAATGTTATCGGGCTGAAGCGCAGGGGGTACACGAAGGACAAGATACTGCTCATCGAGAAGGCTTACCGGATCCTGTTCAGGGGGAATGACACCCTGAACGATGCGATCAAAAAAGTGCAGGCAGAACTCCCGGCCGATCCCGACATCCGGTATCTGATCGAGTTCATCCAGACATCGAAGCGGGGCGTCTGCAGGTTCAGGTTATGACCGTACGGATCGGTGTCATCGGTGCCGGGTACCTTGGCACGTTTCACTGCGAAAAGTACAAACACCTCGACAATGCCGAACTCGTTGCAATAGCAGATACGGATGAGGACAAGAGAAAGAAGGCAGCCGAGCGGTTCAAAGTCGATGTCGTTCCGGACTACCGGAGCCTCGCAGGAAAGGTGGACGCGGTCAGCGTCGTTGTTCCGACCGTGCGTCATTACGAGGTCGCGGGATTTTTTCTGAAACGCAGCATACCCGTTCTGCTCGAGAAGCCCATTACCGATACCGTGGCGCATGCCAGAAAGCTGGTCAGTCTCGCACAGCACCACAAAACCGCGTTCCAGATAGGGCACCTCGAGCGTTTCAACAGTGCCATCCGGACGGTCAAGGACATGATACGCAGACCGGTGTTTATCGAGGTACACCGGCTGAGCCCGTTCACGGTCCGGGGTACGGATGTCGATGTCGTCAGGGACCTTATGATCCACGACCTCGATATCATCCTGTCCCTGATCCCGTCGGACATCGTGTCCATCGATGCTGTCGGGGTTCCCGTGCTGACCCGCAAGATAGACATCGCCAACGCGCGGCTGAAATTTAAAAACGGCTGCGTGGCGAACGTCACGGCGAGCAGGGTGTCCACGGAGCGCATGCGCAAGATACGCCTGTTCCAGAGCGACGCATATTTCTCGATAGACTACGGCGCTTCGAAGGTCAACATCGTCAGGATACATCAGGGGCCGAGCCCGGAACTCGACGCACACCAGCTCGAGATATCAAAAGAGGACAGCCTGCTCGAAGAGATCAAGAGCTTTATCCACGCGGTCCGGACCGGTGAGGAACCTGTGGTCAGCGGCAGGGACGGACTGTCCGCACTCGAAGTCGCATTCAAGGTACTCGCCCGGATACACAAGAACCTGGCGGTTGTAGGGTATGAAAAAAATACTGATCATAGCGGGTGAGCCGTCCGCAGACCTCCACGGTGCGAATCTCGTGAAGGCGGTCCGCAATCAGGTTGTCCGGAGCGGCGGTAGTACCGGAGATATCGAATTTATCGGCATCGGCGGCAGGCTCATGAAAGAGGCCGGTGTCAATGTCATCTACGATTCGGACAGGATAGCGGTCGTGGGCATATCCGAGGTCATCCGGCACCTCGGCATGATTCGCGAGGCGTTCAGCACTGTCGAAGCGGCTGCGCGCGACCGGCACGTCGACCTTGCGGTGCTGATCGATTTCCCGGACTTCAACCTCCGGCTTGCAAAGAAGCTGCACGCCATGGGCGTCCCGCTCCTGTACTATATCTCGCCCCAGGTATGGGCGTGGAGAAAGGGCAGGATCAACAAGATAGCCCGGTACTTCAGAAAGGTGCTCGTCATATTCGGCTTCGAGGAGGCGTTCTACAAGCAGGCGGGTGTCGATGTGGAGTTTGTCGGCCATCCCCTGGTCAGCACCGTCCGCATGACGAAGACCAGGCAAGAGCTCCTCGATGCGTACGGCATGCCCGCGGGCACGAGGGTCATCGCCCTTTTGCCGGGGAGCCGGACATCCGAGGTCAGGCGGCACCTTCCGATCATGCTCGAGGCCGCGTCCCTGCTCCTCGGCTCATACAAGAACCTGTCCTTCATTGTACCGGTCCTTTCGTCGCAGGCCGGTCTATGCAGGCAGATGGTTGAAGACTCCGGCCTGCCGGTGAAGATCATCATCGATGATACCTACAACGCTGTTGGCATGTCTGAGTTCGCGGTCGTCACATCGGGTACAGCGACACTCGAGACCGCACTGCTCGGGGTACCGATGGTCATCATCTATAAGGTTTCTGCGCTGTCCCACCTGGTTGCGAAGGTCATGCTGTCCATCGACCGCATCGGTATCGTGAATATAGCGACCGGCGAGGACATCGTGCCCGAGCTCGTTCAGTCCAACCTCAAGCCCGGGGCGCTTGCCCTCCTGATTCATGCATATCTCAATGACCGGGAAGCATACGCCAGGATGAAACAGGGCTATGGAAAGCTCAGGGAAATACTCAGTGACGCGGACGCATCAGAGCGCGCGGCGGGAGAAGTAATCAAGTTATTGGAGGCTGCAGTATGAACAAGAAGATCGTATCCCGTCTGTTGGGGTATCTGAAACCATACATCGGACGGTTCGTGATTGCCATGATCCTGATGATCGTCCTGTCCCTGATGACGGGCGCGCTTGCGTACCTCGCGGGCCCCCTTATGAAATTCATCATCAATCCGGCGCAGACCACACTGCACATCGCGGGTCCGTTCGTGTTCCTGGCGAAGATCCCGAAGAAAGAGCTGTTCTATTACCTGCCCGTCACGCTGATCGCCGTGGCACTGCTGAAGGGACTTTCCTACTACGGCCAGGCTTATTTCATGGGCAATATCGGCCAGCGCGTGATCATGGACATGCGCAACAACCTGTTCGAGCACATCCAGTACCTGCCTATGGAGTATTTCTCGCGGGTCAATACCGGGACACTCGTGTCGAGGATCATGAACGACGTGGGGCTCGTCCAGGGTGCGGTCACCAGCGCTGTGGCGGGGAGCCTCAGGGACAGTTTTTCGATCATTGTCCTCGTGGGACTTGCGTTTTACCTTGACTGGAAGCTCGCGGTCCTGACGTTCCTCGTGTACCCCATTGCCGGCTACGCGGTCGTCCAGGTCGGCAAGAAGCTGCGCAAGGTCAGCGTCCAGGGTCAGAATGCAGCTGCAAGCCTGAACAACAAGCTGTTCGAGTCCATATCGAGTATGAACATCGTCAAGGCGTTCAACCAGGAAAACCATGAGATAGGCAGGTTCAGAAAGTTCACCTCTGACCTGTACTCCGCGCTCATGCGGGGCATCAAGGTCAATGCGTTGTTCGTGCCGTCCATGGAGTTTCTCATGGTCATCGGTTTTGTGGGGGCCTTCTGGTACGGAGGCCTGCGGATCATGAACGGGACCCTCACGCCGGAAGGCTTTTTCTCGTTCTTTGCAGCCATAGGACTGCTGTACCAGCCCGTGAAAAACCTCAGCAATATCAACAGTGTGATCCAGGACGGCCTTGCAGCATCGACCCGTGTGTTCGACGTGATGGACGAGCCCGCGGAAACGCTCAGGCAGGGGAGCGTTGTCCTCCAAGGGATAAAGGACCAGATTACCTTCAACAGCATCGGCTTCAAGTACGCCGAACAGGACGTCCTGAAAAACGTGTCCCTCAGGGTGAAAAAGGGCGAGATCCTCGCGCTGGTCGGCGACAGCGGGGCAGGGAAGAGTACGCTCGTCAGCCTGCTGACCCGCTTCTACGACGTAACCTCCGGATCCATCAAGATAAACGACGTGGACATTCGCGAATATTCGCTCAAGTCTCTGCGCGACGCAATCGGCATCGTGACGCAGGAGACCATCCTGTTCGACGATACCGTGTACAACAACATCCTGTACGGCAAGAAAGATGCCTCGTTCGACGAGGTCGTTGCTGCGGCAAAGTCCGCCTACGCGCACAATTTTATCCAGCAGCTGCCGGACGGCTACAATACGAGCCTCGGCGAGCGCGGCGCAAAGCTGTCCGGCGGCGAGCGGCAGCGTATCGCCATCGCGCGGGCTGTCCTGAAAAACCCGTCCATTCTCATTCTTGATGAAGCAACGTCGAACCTCGATGCGCGTTCAGAAAATGAAGTACAGAAAGCACTGGATAACCTCATGAAAGGCAAGACGACCTTCCTGATAGCCCATAGGCTGTATACGGCGGAGAGGGCCGACAGAATAGCCGTGCTGGTGAAAGGCCAGCTCGTCGAAGAGGGTCCGCACGATGTGCTGATGAGAAACGAAGGCTATTATCACAAGCTGTACACACTCCAGCACACGCTGTTTGCCAAGGAGCAGTCTGCTCATAATGAAAAGAATCCTTGATGCCATTATCCCCGCTGTCACGGGATGGCTGATATGGGTGCTGACCTACCTTGTATCGGCGAGCCTCAGGTGGACGTATGTCGGCAAGGAGGGGTTGGACGCTCTCATGGAGACGACGGGAGCTGTTACCGTGTTCTGGCACGGAGAGTTTCTCACACTTCCGTACACTCACCGTCACCGGAAGGTCGCGATCATCATCAGCCAGAGCAAGGACGGTGACATAGCAACAGCGGTCATCCGGCGGTTCGGGTTCGATGTCGTGCGGGGGTCGAGCTCGCGGGGCGGGGAATCGGCAATACTCCAAACCGTCGATTACATCAGGAGAAAATACACGATAGGCCTGACCGGTGACGGCCCCAAAGGACCGTACCATGTCATGAAGCCGGGGCCCGTTTGGTTTGCACAGAAGATGAACATCCCCCTTGTGCCTGTCACAGCCCGGTTCAGACATTATATACAGCTGAAGTCCTGGGACAGGTTTCTCATTCCCCTGCCCTTCACCAGGGCGGTCGCCATCTACGGAGAGCCGTTGTCCCTCCAGGGACTCCAGAGAAGGGAAGGTATGCGCCGTGTGCAGCAGCGACTGGAGGAGCAGGGCACAGCCGCAGAAGGCATACTGAGCTCAAAGCCGTCCGGGACTGTGTAACCGGCAACAAAAGCGTTATTTTTATTTTTATTTCCTCACGCACGAGCACCTCTATTCATAAACACGTCAGGCATCGCTCATCAGGGCAGCCACGCGGAATGAAAAACGGCCTCTGCCTGGCAATCATGACACTTTTCTGATAACCAGAAGGTGGAGAGGCAGGGCTACCGGGAGCGGTCACCGGGGACCGGCTGAGTATCCGGTATGACGTTCACAAAAGGGGGAAAATTATGGCAAAAGAAATCAAACAGAACGCGAAGGGATTCAGCGAGGCAGAGATCGCGGTCCACTGGAAGGAAGAAGATCTGATCTATCCGCCGCCGACCTTTGTTGCACAGGCAACCATGGCTGACCCCGGCATCTACGAGCGGTTCAGCGAGCAGCATTTTCCCGAGTGCTTTAAGGAGTACGCCGACATGCTGACCTGGGACCACTATTGGCACACGACCCTGGACACGAGCAATCCGCCGTTCTGGAAATGGTTCGCGGGAGGCAGGCTGAATGCGAGCTACAACTGTGTGGACCGCCACCTGCAGAAGTACAGGAACAAAGCGGCGCTCATCTGGGTGCCCGAGCCCGAAGGTGAAGCCGACGATGTCATCACCTACCAGGAACTGTTCGTGCGGGTAAACGAATTTGCAGCGCTTCTGAGGGATTTTGCAGGGCTCAAGACCGGGGACCGGATCACCTTCCATCTTCCCATGGTTCCCCAACTGCCGGTTTCAATGCTTGCAAGCGCACGGCTCGGTAGTATCCATTCAGAGGTGTACGGAGGATTCAGCGGCCAGGCATGCGGTGACAGGATCCATGATTCCGGGAGCACGGTCCTGGTGACCATCGACGGCTATTACCGGTCCGGTACGCTCATCGATCACAAGGTAAATGCGGACATCGCCGTACAAAGGGCCGAGGAGCTCGGCCAGAAGGTCGACAAGGTCCTCGTCTGGAGACGGCACCGGGGGCAGTACGCCTCCCATTCGCCCATGGTAAAGGGCAGAGACTTCTTCATCGATGACCTTCTCAGAGAATACCGGGGTGCGCGTGTAGAGCCTGTGTCCATGCCTGCGGAGGCGCCCCTGTTTATCATGTATACGAGCGGCACCACCGGCAAGCCCAAAGGTGCACAGCACAGCACCGGGGGCTACCTTTCCTATGTGGCCGGAACGTCGAAGTACGTCCAGGATATCCATCCGGAAGATGTGTATTGGTGCATGGCGGACATCGGATGGATTACCGGGCATTCCTACATCGTGTACGGTCCCCTTGCGCTGGCAGCGACCAGCGTCATGTACGAAGGCGTACCCACGTTCCCGGATGCCGGGCGTCCGTGGCGGATTGCCGAGCGCCTGAACGTGAATATCTTTCACACGGCCCCGACATCGATACGGATGCTGCGAAAGGCAGGACCGAATGAGCCGGCAAAGTATAACTATCATTTCAAGCACATGACGACCGTCGGCGAGCCCATAGAGCCCGATGTCTGGCGGTGGTATTACTACGAAGTCGGGAAGAGGGAGGCTGCGATCGTCGATACGTGGTGGCAGACCGAGAACGGCGGGTTTCTCTGCAGCACACTTCCTGCGATCAAGCCGATGAAGCCGGGCAGTGCGGGTCCCGGCTTGCCCGGCATATACCCGGTTATCTATGACGAGAACGGCAGGGAGATAGAAAAGGGCTCGGGCAGGGCAGGGAACATCTGCATCCGCAACCCGTGGCCCGGTGTATTTCAGACAATATGGGGTGATCCGGAGCGGTTCGTCAAGACCTACTATGAGAAGTACTGCAGGAACAAGGACAGCAAGGACTGGCATGACTGGCCGTACTTTGCCGGTG
>JAJYYW010000026.1 GCA_021800575.1 bacterium | reverse complement strand
CAGGGCGTGCTGATAGCGTCGGCGTTCATCCTGACGGGCATGGTACTGTACCAGATACAAAAAAACGAGATCATACAGGGATTCATTCAGGAGGCGGGCATGACCGCAGCGCTGATCAGGAGCGGGACGCGGGCGGGCGGCACGGATACACAGCGGCTGATGCGCGGCCTGCGCCCGAAAGCCCTGTCTCCCCTGTTTTCCCGGATGGCGCTCGTATCCGGCGCACAGATCCTCGCTGGTGATGACCTGTCACGGGACATCCGGGCACCGTTCTCTGCACAACTGCACGCCCTGGTGAGCGGGTGCAGGCCCGGGGTAATCGACATGGCAAACATGCGGCTGATCAGCGTGAGCCCTGTTTCCGGATCCGCAGATGCCTGCACGAGCCTGATCGTTGAATCGAACAGCGCGTACCTTATGAAACGGCTCTTTCTCCTCATCGGGGTGCTCGGCTCCTACATCGGACTGAACTTTTTCATTTTAACGATGATCATCTGGTTTGTGCTTGACCGGTACACCATCATGCCCCTGCGCAGGTTTGAGCAGGCTGTAGAGGGGGTCAGCCGCGGGGATTACCCCGCTATGCGGGATTTGCCCGATGCCGCCGAGCTGCACCAGATCGTGCGTGCGTTCAACACCATGACGTCGGCCATCCAGGCCAAGGAGCAGGACCTCAAACACACCATCCAGGAGTTAAAGGAAACCCAGTCGCTGGTCGTCCAGCGCGAAAAGCTTGCGACCATCGGCAGTCTCGCATCCGGCATCTCCCACGAGATCGGCAACCCGCTGAGCGCCATCATATCCATGCTGGAAACCGTCAAGGCGACCAGGGCGTCCCGCGGGAAAAAGCCCGCCGTGGATGCCGGCAAAGAACCAGACCCTGCCGCGGACATGATCGTCCGGTCGCTGGACGAAGCGTACCGGATCGACGCATTGATCAAACAGATGCTGTTGTACGTCCGCCAAAAACCCGCGGTTCCGAGCATGGTGTCCCTGAAGTCGCTGTGCGATGACACGATCGCGAGCATGCAGCACAGCAGGGACATGCAGGGTATCGAGGTCGCTGCCGACGTGCCCTCGGCACTGACGTGGAGGACGGACTACGAGAAGCTGCGCCAGGTGCTTCTGAATCTTATCACCAATGCCGTGGATGCCATGCACGGTCAGGGCAGGCTCGGGATCAGGGTATCCACCGGGAACCGGCACCTCGTAATCGAGGTCTCGGATTCCGGCGAGGGCATCGACAGCAAGGACCTGGACAGGATCTTCGAGCCGTTTTTTACCACCAAGGGCGCGGGCAGGGGTACGGGACTCGGGCTCGCTATTGTCAAAAACATTATCCGGGAGCTCAACGGCGGGATCTCGGTCACCAGTAAAATAAAAGCGGGCACCACCTTCACGATCAGAATCCCCCCGGCCTGACGTCCACCAACAAAACGGGCGTGCCGGTAACAACAGGACGTGTGCTGCGCCGGGCAATGGGTTACGATTTCGGGCTCAGGGTTTTCCGCAGTTCAGCGAGCTTCTCCCGCAGGGTTTCCCGCGTTGCCATGACGACCTCCCCGGTCTGCCGGACCTTGATCTCCAGCACGCCCTCGTTTTTGAACTTCGTACCGACGATGACCCGCATCGGAAAACCGAGCAGGTCCGCGTCCTTGAGCTTCATGCCCGGCGAGAGATCCCGGTCGTCGTAGATGATGTCGAACCCGTCAGCGGACAGATCCCGGTACAGAGACTCCGCCGTGTCCGCTATGTCTCTGTCCTTCATGTTGATGGAGATCAGCTCCAGCTCGTACGGGGCGATGCCCAGCGGGAAGATGATGCCGTCCTTATCGTTGTTCTGTTCTATGGATGCAGCGAGGGTCCTGCCCACGCCGATCCCGTAGCACCCCATGACAAACGGCTGCGATTTCCCGTTCTCGTCGAGGAACTCGGCCTGCATCTTCCGGGAGTATTTTGTGCCGAGCCTGAAGATGTGCCCGACCTCGATGCCCCTGGTTATGCCCAGCGGTTTGGAACACCGCGGGCACCGGTCGCCCGCGACCGTGTTCCTGATGTCCGCGAACTGCGACGGCTGGAAATCCCTGCCCTGCACGACGCCGGTATAGTGGTGATCGTCCTGGTTGGCCCCTGCAACCGCGGGCCCCACGGTCCTGATCTCGAGGTCTGCGACGATCCGCACCGTGAGGCCCACGGGCCCGATGGACCCTGCGTGTGCGCCCGTGAGCCGCACACAGTCTGCATCACCGGCAAGGGCAACCTCGTCTGCGCCGAGTGCGTTCTTGAGCTTGATGAGGTTCAGTTCCCGGTCACCGCGGATCACCGCGGCAACAACGTCGTTGTCCGCCTTCACGATCATGGTCTTCATGATGCCCGCAGCCGGGACGTGGAGGAACGCGGACACCTCCTCGACGGTGTGCCTGCCAGGGGTCTCCACGAGCACAGGGGCGGTCCCCGCCGGTGCAGGAGCAGCCACCGCCGGTTCCGGGTAGCCGATCTCCGCCTTTTCCACGTTCGCGGCGTAGCCGCACGCATCGCAGGAGACGATCGCCTCTTCACCGGTGTTCGCCAGTACCATGAACTCGTGGGAAAAATTTCCCCCGATGGTGCCGGTGTCCGCCTCAACGGCCTGGAAGCGCAGACCGCACTGGCTGAAAATCCAGGTGTACGCATCGTACATCTTCTGGTAGGTCACGCCGGCGTTGGCCTCGTCCCGGTCGAAGCTGTAGCCGTCCTTCATGATGAATTCTCTGCCGCGCATGAGACCGAACCGCGGCCGGATCTCGTCCCGGAACTTCGGGGCGATCTGGTACAGATTCACGGGCAGCTGCTTGTAGGATTTCACGTCGCTGCGCACGAGGTCCACGATGACCTCTTCGTGTGTGGGACCGAGGGTAAACCACTTTTCGTGCCGGTCCTGGAAGCGCAGCAGCTCCTTGCCGTACGCCTGCCAGCGGCCGCTCTCCTCCCAGAGGTCTTTCTGGATCACCAGCGGGAGCAGGACTTCCTGGGCGCCGCCCCGCCGCATGCCCTCCCGTATGATGTTCGAAATCTTCTGGATGGACCGGATACCCAGGGGCAGGTAGGAGTAGATGCCGGACGAAAGTTTCCGGATGAGCCCCGCACGGAACAAAAGCTTATGGCTGACGATCTCCGCGTCCCGGGGTGCCTCCTTGAGGGTCGGTATAAATGTCTGTGTAAATTTCATGCCCGTTTCTCCTGTGAATCGTAGATTTATCTGTGCGCATGGTCCGCGGTTTCGTGCCGCCGGCAGCGGTGCGGCCGGCTGACCGGTATGCGCCTTGCAGGACTATAAACCGTGGCGTTAAAAATGCAATAAAAAGAGCACGCAAAAATATATTGTGTTTTTCCCTGGTGTATGCTCTTATACTACAGATACTTTACAAGCTCCGGGGAGCATGGTATTTCAGAGCAGGGTGCAGCCGGTTGCTGATAACGCAGATGCACAAGCATCTTAAAATATTAAAGGAGGAGTAACAATGGCGACAAAGAAAAAGGCTACAAAGTCAAAGAGGAAGCCAAACCCTGAATTCATGAAACCCATGAATGTCAGCGAAGAGCTTGCCGTGATCGTGGGAGGCAAGCCGCTCCCGCGGACCCAGATTGTCAAAAAACTCTGGGAATACATCAAGAAGCACAAGCTGCAGGACACCAAGAACAGGAGAAACATCAATGCCGATGAAAACCTCAAGGCTGTGTTCGGGGGCAAGAAAACGGTATCCATGTTCGAGATGACGAAGCTCGTCAGCAAGCACCTGAGTTAAGTTACCCCATCCACGGTTTTTTTCATAGCACATCTCCGCACAGCGGTAGTACGCATCTGCCGCTGTGCACTTTTCTTTTTTCAGCACGAAATCATGTTTTACACATACTGTTTGACAATTTTGTCAAGTGCGGATACGCTGGCATATCATGCAGGTGTTCGGTATACCGGGGCGGGAACCCCGGCGCCGGCACGAGCTGCGGTATCATAAAATTGAGGAGGTAACAATGGCTGTAGACAAAAAATTCATTGGCAAGAAATACCCTCCGGTGGAATATGAGGTGTGCAAGGAGAAGGTCAAGGAGTACGCAACGGCGGTCGGCGACCTGAACCCGCTGTACATCGACGAGCAGAAGGCGCAGCAGAGCCGTTACAAGGGCCTGATAGCACCGCCGATGTTCGCCGTCGTGTACACCAAGGATGCCATAGCGCAGGTCATGTTCGACCGTGAACTCGCTCTCAACCTTCCCATGCTCGTGCACGGGGAACAGGAGTACGAGTTTGTCGGTGTCGTACGACCGGGCGATGTCATCGAAACCGAGGCATACGTTGCCGACATCTACGAGAAGGGTGACAAGGACTTCGTTGTTGCGGGCGGCATTTCGAAAAAGAAATCGGACGGCAGCATCGTGACCAGGGGCAAGTGGACGTTTGTTATCAGACGGTGAAAGGAGAACAGAATCATGGCAATCACTGCAAAAATCGGAGACGTTTTCACCCTCCAGAAAGAGGTGGACAAATACAGGCCCATTTTTTATGCCGGCGCATCGGGGGACTTTAACCCCATTCACATCGACGCGGAATTCGGCAAGATGGTCGGCCTTGGGGGAGCTATACTGCAGGGACTGTGCACCATGGCGTTCGTCATGCAGACCGTATCGGAATGGTCGCACGATCCTTACAAGGTCAAGAAGCTCAAGGTGCGGTTTGCCAAACCCGTCCTGCCGGAGGACACCATCACGATCACCGGCAGAGTCGCATCGATTGACAACAACACGGCGCACTGCGAGCTGATCGCAAAGAAACAGACCGGGGACGAGGTCATCAACAACGCCTTTGCAGAGGTAGACCTGGGATAGCGCGCACCATTCGCCGCGGAGCTGCAGCGGGCCGGCGCCTTTCCGGAACGGTGTGCGGGGTTCCGGGAAAAAAACTTGCATAATCAGGCAATTTGTTGTTAAGCTCTAAGACCCGAAAATAATTGAGGAGGCACGTATGTTAATAGCATCAACCGCACTGAGGGTCGGTATGATCATAGAGTTCAATAAGGATCTGTACAGGGTTTTGAACGTCAACCATGTGACGCCGGGAAACTGGCGCGGTATGGTCCAGACAAAGCTCAAGAACATCAAAACAGGCTCGAATCTGGAGAACAGGTTCAGGCCCGAGGACAAGGTCGAGAAGGTCACGTTCGACGAAAAGGAGCTGGAGTACCTCTACAAGGAGGACGACCATTACGTATTCATGGACACGGAAAACTACGAGCAGTATACGCTCGGGGAAGACATTGTCGGGGATGCCATCCAGTATATCATTCCGAACTCAAAGGTCGCCGTCTCGTTTTACGAGGGCAAGCCGCTCAACATCGATCTGCCCCTGACCGTCGAGCTCGACGTCGTTGAAACAGAGCCGAACCTCCGGACCGCGACGATCACCAACACCACGAAGCCCGCCACGCTGGAGACCGGACTCGTTGTCCAGGTGCCCCAGTTTATCGAGGTGGGGACCCGGATCAAGGTCGATACCGGGGAAGGTAAATACATAGAACGGGTGCAGACCAAGAAATGACGGACGGGTCCGTCGTCGGGATATGGATACCCGGATAACACAGGAAGCACGCCACTTTATCGAAGGACTGACGCGGTTTGTCAGGGATGAATGTATCCCGGCGGAAGACGCGATCGAGGAAACGGGCAGCCTGCCGGAACCGCTCATTGCGAGGATGAAAGACCTCGGCCTGTTCGGCCTGCGCATTCCCGCGGCCTACGGCGGCTCGGGGATGAACCTTCTGGACTACTGTTACGCCCTGAAGGAACTCTCAAAATCCCACGATGACATACGGGCACGGATGAGTATCAACAACGGCATCGGCTCCATGGCGATCGTCAATGACGGTACCGCGGATCAGAAAAATCATTACCTGCCCCTGCTCGCGAGCGGTGCATCGATCGCCGCGTTCGCACTCACGGAGCCCGGGGCGGGATCGGATGCGTCCGCCATCGCCACGACCGCGATAAAGACCGCCGGGGGCTGGGTGCTCAATGGCATGAAGCATTTCATCACCAATGCTCCGATTGCCGATATCTTCACGGTCATCGCGGTCACGGACAAGGAGAAACGTGCGCGGGGAGGCATCTCTGCCTTTCTCGTGGAAAAGGGCACCCCGGGGCTGAGCATCGGTGCGCTCCATAACACCATGGGAGGCAAGGGCTGGCTCCAGGCGGAGGTGATCTTTGACGACTGTTTTATCCCGGAGACGGGTCTTCTGGGGCCTGTCGGCGGAGGGTTCAAGATAGCGATGAAAACCCTCAACGAAGGCCGTCTTTCCGCCGCTGCGTCCGCGATCGGGATCGGCGAACGACTGCTCTCCATGGGGATCGGGTATGCGAAGCTCCGCACGCAGTTCGGCAAGCCCATTGCCGAGTTCGAGGCAATCCAGTGGATGCTCGCGGACAGTGCCACCGAACTCTTTGCGGCAGACCGGATGCTCGCGGACACGGCCTTCCGGTTTGACTGCGGCGAGGACATCCGCACCCACTCGAGCATGACCAAGCTGTTCGCAACAGAGGCGGCCTTCAGGGTTGCGGACCGTGTGCTCCAGGTCCACGGGGGCATGGGATTTATGCGCGAGACTAAGGTGGAGCGCATGTTCAGGGACATCCGGGCCTACCGGATCTTCGAAGGCACCTCCGAGATCCAGAGGTTCATGATCGCACGGGATCTGCTGAAAGACTGACAGCGGTGCTGCCCGACCGGGACTGGTTCATGGTTGTCCCTGTGGTATTTTTTTGCGAACTCTGGTAAGGTCATACCATGTTTGGTGATTTCCTTGTACGGCAAAAAATCATAACCGGCGACCAGCTCACCGAGGCCATGAACGCGCAGATTATTTTTGGAGGAAGGCTGGGAACCAACCTCATTGAATCCGGGGCGCTCAACGAGGACAACCTCGAAAAGCACCTGGCGCAGTACCATCGCCTCCAGCCTGTGGCTCTGGAAACCCTGAACAATATCCAAACGAATACCCTCCGGCTCATCCCCGTCAGCCTGGTCAAAAAGTACAGGGTCATACCCTTTGAGGCACAGGAGAAGCACCTCGGTGTGCTGATGATGGACCCCGGCAGGCTCGATGCGCTCGACGAGCTGTCGTTCGTCACGGGCATGAACATCAAGCCCTACGTGATTCCCGAGATACGCTTTTTGCTCCTGCTGGAAAAGTATTACCGCATCAAGCGGGACATCCGGTACATCACCCTGTCAAAGCAGGACACGGCACAGTTTCTGGCGGAACGGATGAGCAAGCGGCCCGCGCCCGGCACACCGGCGCCCGCCGAAATACCGCCGCAGAAGCAGACAGCCCAGCCGGCGCCGCAGGCCGCAGAGACGCCCTCCCTCAAACCGCTCGGCAACCATGAGGAACTCACGACCGAGGAGGATTTTGAGAAGATGGTCGGACCGGAAAAACCCGTTCCCGCGCAGGCGAAGCCCGCGATCGAGCTGTCGCACGCCATGGAGCTCGAAGAAACGCTGCAGCTCAAGCACCCGGCGGACCTCAAGGACGCGCGTGCCCTGCTGGGGTCGGTGGAATCGAGAGACGACATCGCCGCGGTGGTCCTGGGCTATGCGCTGTCCGTGTTCAGGAGGGCGGCGCTGTTTATGATCCAGAAAGAACTTGCCATCGGCTGGGAAGGCGCGGGACAGGGCGTTCACCGCCTGAACATAAAACAGCTTATCATTCCGCTGGACCAGCCGTCCGTTTTCAAATTCGTCCACGACACCGGTGCCCATTTCGTCGGACCGCCCCAGCCCACGGAACTGAACAGGGATTTCTTCCTCCTGCTTGGGGGGAAGCTTCCGAAATCCGTGGTCATCATCCCCGTGCATTTCATGGGGAAGGTCGTGCAGATGCTGTACGGTGACAACGGCGCGGGTGAATTCGCCTCGACGAACATCGGCGAGCTTTTGATCCTGCTCCAGCAGGTCCCCGAGGTCATCGAAACACTTGTTCTGAGAAAAAGGAGGATGTCATGATTGTACTGCATATTCTTGCGTGGATTTTTATCGTCGTACTCATCGTCACCGTCAACCAGTTCACCCTGGCGATCTACGATGCCCTGAACGCGCGGACAAAACCGTTCGAGGGGGCCGTTGCCGTCGCCGTCGAGGTCCTGCAGGAAACTGTCTTTATGTTTCTGTCGGTCCTCACGTACGTGCTCGGGTTCATCAACTATGATGCGCTTTTCCTGAAGAAGGGACCGTCATCGCATCCCCCTGTGCTGCTCGTCCACGGGTACATGATGAACAGGGCGTGCTTCCTCTATGTCCATGTGCGGCTCGCGCTTGCCGGTTACCGGGTGTTCACCGTGAACCTGTACCCCCCTGCCCTGTCCATCACGGAGCTCTCGGATCGCGTCGCGGATAAGATGGACGAGATAGCGGAAAAAACCGGGGAAAAGCAGGTTTACCTCGTCGGACACAGCATGGGCGGCCTGGTGTCGCGGTACTACGCAAATTCAGCCCGCGGCGACGGGAGGATCAAGGGGCTCATCACCATAGCGAGCCCGCACCGGGGAACAAAGATCGCAGTCCTGGGCATCGGTAAAAACGCGCGGGAAATGGTACCCGGGAGCGATTTTTTAAGCGCACTGAACAGCACGCCGCTTCCCCCGGTCTTCGCACTGTGGTCCACGCTGGATAACCTCATCATCCCTGCGGGGAATGGGTTCATGGACGGCATGGAAAACGAAGCTGTTCCCCTGAAGGGGCACATGGCCCTGCTGTACTCGGGCGCCGTGTACCGCCGGGTCGTTGCCCGGTTAAGCTCCCCGGCCCAGCACGGTGCAGCGGGGTAAACAGCCCGGTCCGGGCACCCTGCCGGGGGCCGGCGGTCAGGCCCCTTTGAACATCTGCTGTATCTTGTCGATGTGTTCTTTCTTGACGATCGCGATAACCTCGTCGTTCTGCTGAAAAACGGTTTCACCCTTGGGGATGATCGTTTTTTCTTCCCGGTAAATCGAGACGATGATGATGCCCTCCGGTAACCCGAGGTCCTTGATTTTATTCCCGACGATGGCCGAGCCCTTGGGAACGTCGACCTGCACGAGTTCCACGTCCCCGCCCTTGAGGGGGAACAGCGGCACGACAACGTCGCCTGCCTGCACCTGCTCTTCGATGAGGTAATTCAGGATCCGCGTCGAGTTGATGGTTGCATCCACCCCGATGCTCTGGAAGATCTCCTCGTTGGCAGGGTCCGAGACCCTCGAGATGGTCCTCGGCGTCATAAACATCAGTTTGGTCAGCTGGCAGACGACGAGGTTGGTCGCGTCGTCACCGGTGAGCGCGGCGACAACATCCGCCCTGTTCGCGCCGGCGAACTTCAGCACGGGCGCACTCGCGCCATTGCCGAGCAAGACCGTTTCGTTGAGGGTTTCCGCCAATGCCGTTACCTTTGCCTTGTCCTGATCGATGAGGGTAACCTCGTGCCCGCCCGAGAGAAGTGTTTTGGTGAGATTGATACCCGCCTTGCTGGCTCCGACGATTATGATATACATGATCCCCCCTTATGCGATGCCCGGCATCTTGAGGAGCGCATCAATCGTGAGACTCGTCGGACAGACGACCTCGATGCCGAGCTCCATGTAGACCGCGACCAGGTTGATATCAAACAAACGCATGATAACCTTGATGGTTTTGTCGATGATCTTGATCTTCTGGGCTATCATGATGTTGGTGTAGTCGTTCCCGGTTGCCACCAGCACCACGTCCGCCGGCTTTTTCAGGGCCTGCCGGATGATCGTTTCGTCCGTGCTGTCACCCACGAGAAATTCCACGCCCTCCCTGTCCTCGATGTACATGAACTTGCTCTCGTTCTGCTCGAGGACGAGCACACTGTCACCCCGTTTTGAAAATACACTGACCAGCCGCGAACCGAGCCGGCCGGAACCGATTATAACCACGCGCATCTATGCTTCCTCCTCTCCCGGTAATTTGTCGATGATCACCTCGCAGGGTGCCTTTCTCAGGACGATGTCCGATGTCCTGCCGAGCATGTTTTCTTTGAGTCCTATGTTCTGGCGTATGCCCCTCAC
>JAJYYW010000025.1 GCA_021800575.1 bacterium | reverse complement strand
TTACGGTCCCGCTTGCCGGAGTCATCCTGAACCGTGTTGCCGGAAAGCGGCATGAGGATATCATCCGATCGTCCATAGAAAAGACATGCGGGGTCCCGGTCTTAGGTGCTCTGCCGAAATTCGAATCCAACCGGTTTCCGGAACGGCACCTGGGGCTCATTACTCCGGAAGAATACCCGGATATTCAGCAGGCTATAGATTTCGCGGCCGAAGCTGTCTCCCGGTACATTGATCTGGAACGCCTGCTCGCGATCGCTGCCGGCGGCAGGCCGCTGTTCCACAAGAAGATGGATCGCCGCGATGGGGTTCATCGTATAAAGAACAACGTCAGAATAGGAGTTCTCAAGGACCGTGCCTTTTCTTTTTATTACCCGGATAACCTCGAGGCACTCAAACAGTATGGTGCCGCCATCGTGGAGATCAGCGCACTGACGGATGCCGCTCTTCCGGATATTGACGCCCTGTATATCGGCGGCGGCTTTCCCGAGACCAGCGCAGCCCGGCTTGCTGCAAATGAAAGTTTCCGTGGATCGGTAAAACAGGCAGTGGAAGACGGTCTCCCGGTGTATGCAGAGTGCGGCGGGGCGATTTTTATGGGCACAACGATGACGTACCAGGACAAAACGTATGCCATGACCGGTGTCCTGCCGGTAGAATATTATTTTGAGAAGCGTCCTCAGGGGCACGGTTATACGATGCTGGAGGTCATGGCCGAAAACCCGTTTTTCAGGTCCGGCAGCAGTATTCGTGGACATGAGTTTCATTATTCAAGGGCCGTCATCAAGCGTCCGGAACTGATACAGTACGTATTGAAGCTTCAGAAGGGATGCGGATTTAACAAGATCGAGGACGGCATTTGTTACAGGAATATGCTGGCTGTCTATTCCCATATACACGCTGCCGGTGTCCCGCAATGGGCCGAATATTTCGTGCGCGCTGCAGGCGAATACGCCCGCACCCGAAAGCAGAAGGTGTCCGGACAGACGGCATCAGGAAAAAAACATGTCGATTTATGCGGAGCGCTGCCACGGCAGGATGTTCGGAATCCGCTCTGGAGTATGCAGGAGAAATCTGAATGAGACGATCGTTGGCTTCGAACAGTGGTTCTATGAATACACGTAACATGAACATTTAAAAAAAGGAGGATACAATGGCAAAGGTAAATCTGGGTGGCATTGAAATAGAGGTAGACGAGGATGGGTTTATCGTAGACCCTACCTTGTGGAGTGAGAAGGTAGCACAGGCGCTCGCCTCGACGGAAGATGTGCCCACCATGACGGAAGAGCACTGGAAGGTCGTTAAATACCTGAGGGATTATTACCAGAAGTATAACATAGCTCCCATGATCAGGAAGATGTGTAAAGATACTCAGGTAGATCTCAAGCACATGTACGAATTGTTCCCAACCGGACCCGCCAAGGGTGCATGTAAGATAGCGGGCCTGCCAAAACCAACCGGTTGCGTGTAAGTATCTGGCAGGAGCTGTGTAGAAAAAACTGTTATGCAGGGACGGGCACCAGTTCGCACCTGCATTCAAACCCGCCTGTTTCAGGCGGGCCGGCGGCATGTGGTGGCCCGGGTTTTTCCTGAGGGAGAGCACACAGGCATGATACGCAGTTCCTCCTCCGCAGATGGGAGACATGATGAACCTGACGGAACTGATGACAGACAGGCGTGAGATTGTCCTGAAACAGTGGCTCGATTCGATTACAGCATCGTATTCGGCACACGCTGCATCCTTTTTTAAGCAGCAGAAGAACAGGTTTGCAAATCCTGTGGGGCACACCATAGAAGAAACGGCAAATGCCGTTCTTGATGCCCTGATACACCGCGAGATCAGTACAGCAACACGCGATGCTCTTGATCGGTTTATGCAGATACGGGCGGTTCAGGATTTTACACCTTCCCGTGCGGTGGATTTCCTGTCTGCGCTGAAGCCGATCCTGCAGGATGCATACAAAGATGTGCTTCGAAACGCGGAGCTCTGCGATGAATTTCTTCTGACGGCATCCCTCATTGATAGCATGCTTGTCATTTCGTTTGAAAGCTACGCAAAGTACCGGGAAAAGCTGTACGAATTGAAGGTCAATGAATTCAAGCACATGGCATTCAGATTGTTGGAACGTGCAAATCTGACGTTCGAATTCCAGGGGGACGACCCTCCAGGTGACAAGGGCATTTCCGATAATGAGACGGTGAAGTGAGGTAATTGCACATGAAAATATTGGCTGCTTTCATTCTGGTGCTTGTGCTTGCTGCAATCCCGTACGCCGGGATCCAGTACGCCGGTATGACCACGGTGTTCGGCATTATCATACCGTATGCCGCCGTGATTATTTTTATTGTTGGCGTTGTTTATCGCATCGTGAAATGGGCGAGATCCCCGGTTCCGTTCCGCATCACAACGACCTGCGGGCAGGAAAAATCACTGCCCTGGATCAAGCAGAACAAGCTCGACAATCCGTCGGGTACAGCAGGTGTTGTCGGGAGAATGGCCCTTGAAATACTCTGTTTCCGATCATTGTTCAGAAACACCAGGTCGGAACTCAGAGACGGGCCCCGTCTTTCCTACGGATCGACCGTGTGGCTGTGGCTTGCGGCGATCGCGTTCCATTGGTCGTTCCTGGTCATCCTGATACGGCACTTCAGGCTCTTTTCCCAGCCGGTGCCGCATTTCATCAATGTCCTTGAAAATGTGGATGGATTTCTGCAGATCGGCATTCCCACGCTGTACATAACGGATATCCTCCTGCTCGCCGCCGTGCTGTATCTTCTGCTCAGGCGGATTGCCCTGCCCCAGATCCGGTACATATCGCTCATAGCCGACTACTTCCCGCTGTTTGTAATATTCGGCATAGGCCTGTCCGGGGTTCTCATGCGATATTTCTACCGGGTGAATGTCATTGGGGTCAAGGAGCTGGTGATGGGATTGATTGCATTCAAACCGCACGTCCCGCCCGATATCGGAACGCTGTTTTATATCCACCTGTTTTTGATAGCAACCCTGTTCGCGTATTTCCCCTTCAGCAAGTTGATGCACATGGGTGGCGTTTTTCTGAGTCCCACGAGAAATCTGGCCAATAACAACAGGATGGTGCGCCACATCAATCCATGGAACTACCCGGTTCATGTTCATACGTATGCAGAGTACGAAGATGAATTCAGAGATAAGATGAAGTCGGTCGGTTTGCCGGTTGAAAAGGAGTGACCATGGCAGAAGAATTGAAAAAGGATGCACTTGTTCAGATAGACTACAAACCGCCGAAAAAAGGCTGGATGGATACGCCGGTCGAATTCCGGCACGGTACGTATATCTACCCTGCAAGGGCAAAAAATCTCAAGTATCTCGATCTCCCGAATCCACGGGAATGGAGCCCGACAGACGAGGATTGGAAACTGCCGGAGAACTGGAAAGAGATCGTTATCAACGGCATGAAAGAACGTCTCGACAAGTACCGATCGTTCAAGGTCTATATGGACATCTGCGTCCGGTGCGGCGCCTGCGCCGACAAATGTCAGTTCTTTATAGGAGGAGGCGATCCGAAAAACATGCCGGTTCTGAGGGCCGAGCTGATACGCTCTGTCTACCGCGGGAATTTCACCGCAGCGGGGAAGATACTCGGAAGGGTCAACGGTGCACGGAAACTGACCACGGACGTCATTAAAGAATGGTTTTACTACTTCTACCAGTGCACGGAGTGCCGCCGGTGTTCGGTGTTTTGTCCGTACGGTATAGATACCGCAGAAATCACCATGATGGGCAGGGAGTTGCTGACCTTGCTGGGAGTCAACGTCAACTGGGTCATTGAACCCGTCGCCAACTGCTACCGGACCGGTAACCACCTCGGCATACAACCGCATGCCCTCATGGACATGTTTGAGATGATGCTGGACGATATCAAGGACCGGACGGGAATCAAGATCGAGCCGACGTTTAACCGGAAAGGAGCGGAGATCCTCTTTATAACACCCTCGGCAGATTATTTTGCCGAACCGGGCATGTACACCTGTATGGGATACCTGATGCTGTTCCACGAACTCGGTCTTGATTACACGTGGAGTACCTACGCTTCCGAAGGCGGAAATTTTGGGCTGTTTACGTCACACGAGATGATCAAACGGCTAAACGCAAAGATGTATGCAGAGGCGAAGCGGCTGGGAGTAAAATGGATACTCGGCGGGGAGTGCGGACACATGTGGAGGGTCGTTCACCAATACATGGGAACGCTCAACGGTCCAGCGGACTTCCTCGAAGAGCCCGTGTCCCCGATAACGGGTACAAAGTTCGAGAATGCAAAATCAACCAAGATGGTTCATATCGCGGAGTTTACGGCCGACCTTATCAAGAACAACAAACTCAGGCTGGACCCGGGCAGGAATGATAAACTCCGGGTAACATTTCACGACTCGTGCAACCCCGCCCGGGCAATGGGCATTTTTGAAGAACCACGCTATATCATCAAGAACGTCTGCAACAACTTCTTCGAAATGCCCGAGAATACGACACGGGAACAGACCTTCTGCTGCGGCGGCGGTGCAGGATTGGGTACGGATGAAATGATGGAGATGCGGATGCGGGGCGGTATGCCCCGTGCCAATGCCGTACAGTATGTGCACGATAAGCACGATGTGAACAGGCTTACCTGTATGTGTGCCATCGACCGGGCCACACTGACGACCCTTATGGAGTACTGGGTACCCGACGTCAAGGTGACCGGTATTCACGAGCTTGTCGCAAATGCCCTCGTCATGAAGGGAGAGAAGGAGCGGATCGTCGATATACGCGGTGAACCACTGAAGGAAGAGAAAGGTGGAGACAATGTATAATAGCGGTAAGATTATTATCGGTCTTGTCCTGTTTATCGGTCTTGTGACAACGCCGATCTGGTTCAACATCGGGAAAGCGGATGTCAAGCCCGATCCGAGCCTGAATACACCGGTCATCCAGCAGATGAAGGTCAAGCATTGTATCGAATCAAAACAATTCATGATCGACAACCACATGAGACTGCTCTATGACTGGCGGTACGCCGTTGTACGGGACAATATGACCATCTATAAAAGCACCACTGGGCAGTATTTTACCATGAGTCTCGAAACGACGTGTTTTCACTGCCATTCCAACGAAAAACAGTTCTGCAACCAGTGTCACACGTATGCGAACATACAGCCGTATTGCTGGGAGTGCCATGTGAAGCCAGCACAGGAGTCAGCCAATGGACATTGATAAAAGACAATTTCTGAAGATCGTCGGGGTTTCAAGCGCCTTATGGATTGGAAGCAGGCTTGCCGGCGGTCTTTCCTCGGTATTCGGGATCAAGGACAGGTTTGACAAACGGGCGCTGGCCGATGCCGGGTACGAAGTGAGCAAGATGCTGCCGGATCCAAAGGAACTGAAAGCCCGGCAGTGGGCCATGGCAATCGATATCCGCCAGTTCAAAACACCGGACGATTATACGCGGTGTATCGGTGTCTGCGATAAAATCCACAATATCCCGGACATTCCGACAAAGCAGGATATCAAATGGATATGGGAAGAACCCTATAACGCCGCTTTCCCGGAGCAGCACAACCAGTATATGGAAGCAGCGCTGGAGAACAAGTCCGTTCTCCTGCTGTGTAATCAGTGTGAATTTCCCCCCTGCGTCAGGGTGTGTCCTACGGGTGCAACGTTCAAGAGGCCGGACGGCATTGTGATGATGGACTATCACCGCTGCATCGGCTGCAGGTACTGCATGGCTGCATGCCCCTATGGGTCGAGGAGTTTCAACTTCCGGGATCCCAGACCGTATATCAAAAAGATAGACCCTGATTATCCGACACGGACGAGGGGTGTTGTGGAAAAATGCGATTTCTGTGCCGAACGGCTTGATCAAGGGTTGATGCCGGCATGCGTTGATGCATCCAAAGGAGCAATGATCTTCGGGGATCTCAGAGATCAGAATTCAGCCATCCGGAAGGTCTTAAGCACTAACTTCAGCATCAGGCGTAAACCCGAACTCGGAACCCAGCCGAACGTCTTCTATATACTATGAGGTGACTGCTATGATTGAAAAGGCATTGTACGGAAGTAAAAAATACTGGATATGGGTTTTGTTTCTCGTTGCTCTTTTGGGGGTATGTTTCCATTTTTATCTCCTGCAGCTCAAGGATGGATTGACGATCACCGGCATGAGCAGGAACGTTTCGTGGGGACTGTACATTGCCCAGTTTACCTATCTTGTGGGTGTTGCGGCGTCCGCTGTCATGCTCGTCATACCGTACTACCTGCACCATTACAAAGCCTTTGCACGGATGATGATCCTCGGGGAGTTTATGGCAATCGCGGCGGTGACCATGTGCATGCTGTTTATCTTTGTTGATCTCGGGCAACCCATGAGGGTCATGAACGTACTCCTGTATCCCCAGCTGCACTCCGTCATGTTCTGGGACATGACGGTCTTGTCCGGGTATCTTATCCTCAATATTCTGATAGGCTGGAACACCCTTGAGGCAGAGAGAAAAAATGCACCGCCACCGTCGTGGATAAAGCCATTGATCTACCTGTCCGTGGTATGGGCGATCAGTATCCATACGGTAACGGCATTCCTCTATGCAGGGCTTCCCGGCAGGCCGTACTGGCTGTCTGCCATCATGGCGGCCCGCTTTCTTGCAGGGGCATTTTGTTCAGGGCCGGCACTTCTGCTCCTGCTCGTGTTCTTCGTCCAGCGGTTTGTGCAGTACAGGGTCGGTGACGAGGCAATAAAGGCCCTGTCAAAGATTGTTGCGTATGCCATGAGTGTAAATGTGTTCTTCCTGCTCCTCGAAATATTCACGGCATTCTACAGTCGTATACCGGATGACATGAATGCCTTCAGGTACCTGTTTGTCGGCCTCGACGGGCATACGACGCTGGTGCCTGCCATGTGGGTATCCGTCGGCCTCAGTATCGTATCGCTTGCAATTCTGGTACCTCCGCAATTGAGAGACAACAGAAGGCTTTTGACCATGGCCCTGATCGCGCTCGTTATTGCGACGTGGATAGACAAGGGCTTCAGCCTGATAGCAGCCGGCTTTGTTCCGAATCCGTTTGACCGGGTAACGGTCTACCTACCGACCTTTCCGGAAATCATGATTGCGCTGGGAGTCTATACGATCGGTCTGCTTATCCTGACCATACTCTGGAAGGTTGCGATTTCCGTAAAAGAAAAAACAACGGCCTGATATAGTATACGATACTCCAGTAAGGTTGATGTTCAAACCTTGCATTTCCCCCGGCACCCAGGCTTCCCCAGTCTGGGTGCCACCCTTTGAACATAGTTTCCGGAGGCACTGGAGAAGCAAGCATCCTTATCGGCATCGTTGCGGGGGTACAGTGCATGCTGTCCCCGCCCTGATGGATCGCGGACGTGTGCCTTCCTAATCCCTCGTTCGTGGTACAGATTTCAAAAACCCGATGATCGCCGATCCGAGGTCCGATGGATTATCTTCCTGTAAGAAGTGCGCACCATGCCTGATGGTGGTATGGGGCTGTCCCTGCGTGCCCGGTATCGCCTGCTGCAGGAAGGTGTCGGCATGTTTGGTGATGGGGTCAGAGTCGCTGAACGCGGTCAGAAATGGTTTTTTCCAGGCAAACAGCCCTTCCCATGCCTTTCTGTTCGGCACGGTTGCCGGATCATCCTGAGAAACGGGGACCAGCGCAGGGAACTGCCGTGCGCCCGCTTTATACGTGTCGTCAGGAAAGGGGGCATTGTACGCGTCGATGACCTCGGGAGTCAGGCTGTTCAGACAACCTCTTTTTACAATATCTCCAATGTTGAATTCCGGGGCGGTCTGGGAAAAGGTGCGCCATCGCATGAATGCGTCTCCTGCCGGCGTATCTCCCGTCGGGAGGAATGTGTTGCTCGCCACGATACCTGCGAAGAGATCGGGTTGTTCTCCTGCAATACGCAGGCCGATAAGTCCTCCCCAGTCATGGCATACGAGGATGATCTGTTTCAGGTCTAATTGTTTGATGAACAGCTTTATCCAGTCAACGTGCCTCTGGTAGGTATAATCCTCTCTGTGGACCGGTTTGTCGGATTTTCCGAACCCTATCAGGTCCGGCGCAAGCGCGCGAAACCCCGTGCCAGCCACCAGCGGGATGATTCTCCGGTACAGGTAGCTCCAGGTTGGTTCTCCATGCAGCATGAGGACTGGTGGCGCATGCCGGTCGCCCTCGTCCACGTAGTGCATGCGGAGACCGTCAACCTCCGTGTAGTACGGTGCAAACGGATACCCTATCAGGTTTTGAAAACGCTCGTCGGGTGTCCGCACAAACTCGGTTTTTTTTGCCATGAAATCCTCCTTTCAATACAGCTGTTCCTGGTGGCGCATGTTCGGGTAATCCTATCTCCACCGGTGACTATATACCACACCCCTTTCAAGTTCAAGCTGTCAACGTCCTGCCGGAAAGCCGGCCCCGTTCCTGTCAGCGGTCTGCAAGAATTACCCGGTCAATACGGCAAAACGACGGAGAGTGTTGCATTTTATTTTTCGATAACTATACTGATATATTATGTTCGAACGGTTGAAGTCTTGGTACAATGGACTGGTTACACCCACCACGAAGGATATTATTCTTGCCGTGATCATCGGTGTACTCGCAGGACTCTCCAGCACCTTTATTATCCGGGTGGAGGGTCTCATCGAGGGTTATCTCTATTCGACGCATCACGGTGAACTCAGCCTTTCGCAGATATTCACGCTCAAAAATGTGGGCATCTTATTCCTGCCCATGATGGGTGCGTTGTTTTTTGTCATCGTGAAGACCCTTCTCTTTAAAGAGCAATCAATGGGGTATGGCTTTCCCAATTTTATCGTGAACGTGAACAAAAAAGAGGCAAAGCTCGATCCGAGGAGCATCCTGTATCTGCTTCTGTTTACGCCTATTATCATAGGTACCGGGAACATGGCAGGGGTTGAGGGTCCGATTGCACAGATAGGCGGTGGTTTTGGCTCGTTGTTTTCCACCATCATGAAGGAAGAGAACAAGAAGCGGCGGAAGCTTCTCATCGCCAGTGGTACTGCGGCGGGAATTGCATCCATATTCAATGCGCCGATCACCGGCGTATTTTTTGCCATAGAGATCGTTCTGCTCGGCGAGTACGAGCTGACCTCCCTCAGCGTTATCGTCATTTCCGCGGTAACGGCAACGCTGATCACCAGAGCGTTCGTCGGGAACAGCCCCATGCTCGGGACGTCCATGTACGAGTACGCAAGCACCTATGCGTTCATAGGGTATACGTTCCTCGGTATATTTGTCGGAATATTTTCTGTTCTCTTCGAGAAATGGTTTTTCAGAGTTGCCGATTATTTCAAACACATCAACACCAATCCTTTGACCAAACCCCTTATCGGTAGCCTCATCATAGGGTGTATCGGTTTTTTTCTTCCCCTATCGCTGGGCAATGGTTACCCGGTCATCCGGATGGCACTCCTCGGTAAACTCGGGTTTTCGCTGATACTGTTTCTGTTTGCGGCAAAATTCATAGGAACGGCGATAACCATCGGTTCAGGTCTGCCCGGAGGGATCTATGCGCCGTCCCTTTATACCGGTGCGATGCTCGGAGGTACGATAGGGTATATATTCAGTTATTTTATGCCCGCAGGACATCCCGCGGTCATCGGCATGTACGCGACGCTGGGCATGGCAGCGTTCCTTGCCTCGCTTACCCATGCTCCGTTTACCGGCATATTCCTGGTCTTTGAACTGACGAATGACTACCGTATGATGTTGCCCTTTATGGTGACGACTATCATCGCCATGCTGATCAAAGCCCGGCTGTTCCCCGATTCCATTGAGCATTATCCGATCCGGGAATACATCAAGCATGTTGAGCACACGGACGAGCAGAATCAATAGGCCGTGTTTCCCGGACACCAGGCGTTGAGCACCCTGATACAATAAACCCGCTGCGCCTGCGCAAACCTGCACCGGGAGAGCGGGGTATGCACGAAACGGAAGATGACCCGGCACCTGCGGATCACCCGCACACCCCGCTGGAGTAAAATACATTTTCCCCAAAAACGATTGCCAGGCGATCAATCGTTTTCTATACTGAAGGGGCAAAATGGAGGTAACCACATATGGCGATTATTACGATATCACGGGGTGCATTCAGCGGTGGGAAAAAACTTGCGGACTGCCTGGCCGGCAAATTAGGATA
>JAJYYW010000024.1 GCA_021800575.1 bacterium | reverse complement strand
TAGGCCTGAGCTACATCGTGCTTTCCTTTCCCTTCGGCTTGGGGGGGGTCGTCGTCTTTTATGCCGGGCATATCCTCGCGGACCTGCTCTGGTACAGCATCGTTGCCTTCTCGTTCGGTTTTATGAAACGGTTTATGTCTTCGAATGGCTTCAGGGTCATCACCCTGATCAGCGGGGTGATCTTTGCGGGTTTTGCAGTGTACTTCCTGTGGTTCGGTCTACACAACCTCGTCTGACCGGTACACGCTCCGGAAAGTACCGGTACCCGGGGGTTGCAGATTCCGGTGAAATATACTATGCAGGTAATGAAGACAGGAGGAGGCATGCCGGACAAAGAAAAGATAGTGATTGCGGATGATACCGATACCGTTCTGATGCTTGAAGAAATCCTTCTTAAGAAAACGGGCTATGAGATTGTCAAGGCAAAAACAGGCACCGAAGCGCTCAAAAAGATTCAAACAGAAAAACCAAGGATAGCGTTGCTCGACCTGATGATGCCGGAAATGAACGGGGATGCTGTTTGCAGGTTCATTAAAAACAGCACGGACCTCAAGCACATCAGGATCATCATTATAACGTCGCACGGCAGGCCCGAGGATAAAGAGCGTGCACTTCGGAGCGGGTGCGATTATTTTCTCACGAAGCCGGTCAGCAGCAGGGATCTGCTCGATATCGTCAGCAAAGACGTCCAGGTACGGTAAGCAAGGGCGGAGAGGCCGGGGCCTTTGAACACCGGTCACCCGAGGGGAGGTACTATGAAGTATTTCTTAGTTGTTGCAATGGTTATGGTCACGGCAGTCGTTTCGTGTTCGAAAACCGGCGCTCAGGCGCCGAACATCCTGACCGCAACCACGGAGTCACAGATCCGGTCGTTGCTGAACATACCGGCGGGCGCTCAGGAGGTAATGATCGTGAGCCAGTCTTCCCATTGGGACCTCGACTGGCAAAGCACGTTCGACACCTACTACACCAACAATGTCGCCCCCATCATAAAAAACGCCCTGAACATGCTCGATACCAATCAGGGATATTATTATTCCATCTGCGAGATGGCGTTTCTCAAGCGGTACTGGGACGATCATCCCGAGGACCATGCCCGCATCCTCAAGTATCTGAGGGACGGCCAGCTGCGGATCGTCGGCGGAGGCATGTCAAGCCCGGACACGAACCTCCCCACCGGAGAGGCGCTTATCATGGACTGGTTCTACGGCAACCTGTGGGTGAACAGCATCGCCGGTATCAAGCCCGTGACCGCCTGGCAGCCGGACAGCTTTGGCCACGCTTCGAGCCTTCCGGATATCGTGTCCTCGCTCGGGTACAAGTACGTGGGATTTTCGAGGATACCCGGGGTCGCCGAGACAGCCCAGTGGTACTACACAGTCCCCCCGACGCCCGGCAGTTTTGCAGAAACCCTTTCCCAGACCGGCTCCCTGGATTTCGTCTGGAAAGGCCTGGGCGGTGGCGAGGTGCTGGCGCACTACCTGCGGGGAGGCTATGGTGACGGCGATGTGCTGTACACCACGCCGTTCACGCCGACGGCCATCGATGCCACGTTCAGCAGCCTTGTCGCTCAGCTCAAGCCGGTCTCTCCGACCGGTTACCTGTTTGTACCCGTGGGTTCCGATTTCATGCCCCCGGACAAGTACCTTCCCCAGCAGATAGCGGTGTGGAATTCAACCATGTACCAATCAACCGGCGTCTATGTAACCATGGCGACGTTTGAGGATTACATGAAACTCGTCTCGTTTCATATGAACAAGGTGCCGGTGTATACCGCGAACCTGAACCCGTATTTTACCGGTTACTACGGCTCGCGCCCCCGGTTGAAGAAGCTTGCCCGGCAGGTCACCTACGGCCTCGAGGCCGCCCAGCTGTACTCGGTCATTGCAGAAACCGCAGGGTACACCTACCCGTCCGCCGATTTCCAGGATGTCTGGGAGCTGTTCCTCCGTTCAGATCATCACGACTTTATCCCGGGCACGAGTACCGACACGGTATACTACAACGAGCAGATACCACTGCTCCTGAATTCGTTGACCGCAACGACCGCACTGGAGCAGTCTGCAACATCCTTTATCGCCCAATCCGTCAACACGTCGCCAGTGCAGGGCATACCGATCATCGTGTTCAATCCCTCAGGGTTTGTCCGCTCGGATGTTGCTGTTGTCTCCCTGTCGTTTCCTTCAACAGGTGTCAGGTCCATAGGTATACAAGATCACGCAGGGAATAGTGTTCCCTCGCAGGTCATCACGGACACGACGTACGGTGACGGCAGCTACCAGAACGCAACCGTTGCGTTCTCTGCCGCCTCCCTGCCGCCGCTCGGGTATGCGGCATTTTCCGCGGCGGCCAACACCGCAGTGCCTTCGGGCACCGGTGTTTCCGTGACAACGGACGCACAGGGTGACGTCGTGCTGACGAACCCGTACGAGACCCTCGTGCTCGGCAAAGGCGCAGGGTATGCGATCGTTTCTCTTGTGGACCGTGCAACCTCCGCACAGATGATCACCGGCCCATCGAACGATATCGTATATTACAGGGACAACGGGGACCTCTGGTCTATCGGGTCCGAGCCGGATGCAGCGGTGATAACGAAAAACGGTGTGTTCTCACCGGAGTTCGCCCTGTCCTGGACCGCCAGCTCGTTTACAGTGACGGCAGACGGTCCCCTGTTCACCACGGTACAGGTACAAACCAGCAGCGCGTATGGTCCTGTTACCAGAACCTACACCATGTACTCGACCATGGCACGTATAGATCTTTCGACAACACTTGCCGCGCCGACCGGTACAACCGTTGCGGCCGTGTTCAGCACGTCTGTCGTCAACGGTGCCGATGAACTGGCCGTCCCCTATGGTATTCAACAGGAGCCGTTCCAATCCATGTACACGCCTTCCTTCTGGCCCGGCGTGGAATGGGCAGATCTGTTCAGTCCGGCAACCAGCGCCGGGCTGGCGGTTTTTGACCTGGGCAATGAAATGTGGTCGTTCGATGCACAGGGAGACATCGTGCTCGGACTTGTCAGGAACCCCCTGGTCATCGGAGGAAGCTGTCAGGATAAGGGATTGTGCGCAAGCGACAATGACACCCATACCCTGGACTACGCAATCCTGGAACATGCATCCGGCGCATTTTTTACACCCGAGGGCTACGCGTTCAGTGCGCCGCTGAGCGCGGCCGTTACGACGAGCCACGCCGGCAGCCTCCCGTTGTCGTTCAGCCTTGCATCGACCGGTGCCAATGCCTTGATAACAGCGGTCAAGGAATCAAAAAACAACAACGGCGTAGTTCTGCGTCTGTTCAGGCTCACGCCGGATCCTGCACCAGTGAGCGTCGATTATTCGGGCAGTGCCGCAGGCGCGGTCATCACCGACAGCTATGAAACCCCGGTCGGCAAGCCTGTCATAACCGGCTCAACCATCGGCGTGGATATGACCGGCACCATAACGACGCTGTTCATTCCCGGAAACTAAGACCCGTCAAAAATGGTGACCCGGGATCCGCGGGAAAGAGGGAACCTCAGGGCTTCGGGGAATGACCCGATGCCTGTGCGACCAGCCAGCGGTAGATACCCTGCATGTCCTGGTCCATCCTTTCGGGATGCCACTGGATCCCGAGCACGTTGGGAAAGTCCCGGTGTTCTATTGCCTCGATGACCCCGTCGCCTGCCCGAGCGCTGACGATGATGTCCCTGCCCGGTTCCCTGACAGCCTGATGGTGGCTCGTGTTTGCCGGCGTGCTGTCCTGGCCGAGGATCGAGTGCAGCGTGGTGCGGGGTTCGATTACAACAAGGTGTTCGCCCTGTGTGTGGTCGCGGCTTGCAGGGACCTGCAGTTTGATGTCCTGGTACAGGGATCCTCCTGCTATGACGTTGATTAACTGGCAGCCTCCGCAGATACCGAGAACCGGGACGCCCTTTATCAGGGACTCGATATAAACCGCTGCCTCGAATGCCGTTCTGTCCGGGAGGGTAACGAGGTTCATCAGGGGTGCTTCACCGTACAGGGCAGGGGAGATGTCGAAGTTTCCGCCTGAAATGACGAGCCCGTCCAGCCGACCGACAAGGTCGTGAACCTGCGGCGTTTCGGTGAGCAAAACCGGAATACCGCCGGCACGTTCTACGGCGAGGATGTATGCCTTGTAAATGAAATACGACGGACGGCTGTTGATGTCGCCCGTATCAGCAGTAATGCCGATAAGGGGAATTTTTCTCAGAGCTTCCATAGGGTAAGTATACGCCCGTGTAGAGTGCCATTGCAAATTGTTTTGTCCTGTATTAAGTTATGAACTCCATGAACGCATGGATAGCGGTTACATATTCTTTCCTGTTCGGCCTGCTCCACGGTATCCTGCCCGATGAGCATACCTGGCCTATCACCTTCAGTTATGCGATAGGCGGCGGCAGCGGTAAGCAGGGCATGAAGGCGGCCTTCTATTTCTCGCTCGCATTCACGGTACAGCGGGCGATCGTATCGGAGCTCGCCTATCTCGCGCTGGCCCCGTTCGTTTTCAGCATCAGCAGGTACATCTATCTGATCGTCGGTGTCGTCATGTTCGCGGCAGGGGTCATTGTGCTGAAGAAAAATATTTACCCGCACCTGCATTTTGTCGGGCACCATCATACAGACGTCCGCCACATGGAAACGAGTTCCCGGATACTCAGTACCGCGTGCGAGGACTGTGAGTCCGCGGTCAGCGCTCCTCCGGTCCGGTGGACCTTTATACACGGCTTTATCGCAGGATTCGGATTTGGCGGATTCTCCTTGTTTGTCAACACCGTGGCAGCGCCAAGGATGCCGGATGCGTATCTCGGGTTTGTTCCGGGAATGGTTTTCGGCATCGGCACGATGATCATGCTGCTGGGTATCGGTGCGGTATTCGGCATGTCACTGAGCTGGGTCTCGTCGCTCACCCAGGACGACATCAAAAAGATAGGCGCGGAAACCGGCGGCAGGACCCTGTTCTTCGGCGGCCTGCTCTTTATTATAGCCGGCTTCCTGACGCTCGCAGGGATTGATCTCAAGCTGCCCTATATCTCGGATTATACCCTGATATCGATCTTCATGGTCAGCGTGGCGGTACCAGCGTTCGTGTATTCATACCGGCGCGTGATGAAGGCAAAGAAGCTGAAACAGCAACGGCAAGCACAGTAACCGGGATGCATGCCGGGGCACGACAGCGGGAACACGGGTTCATGGAACAACAGGTCATATACGGAGGACACTCCACGGTCCTGATACAGATGGGGAATGCCGCCATCCTTACGGACCCCAACCTCAGCACGCGGATATGGACCATTCGCAGACAAAGCAAACCGGGTCTTACCCAGGCACAGCTCGATACCGTCAACCTCGTCCTGATCTCCCACGGGCATTACGATCATCTAGACCTCAGGACCGTGCAGCGGCTGAAGAGGGACGCCGTTGTTGTGGTGCCCCGGGGGCTCGGCCGGTATTTTCACCGGTACGGATTCCGCGATGTCAGAACACTCGCATGGTGGGAGCAAACCACGGTCCACGGCATGAGGATCGTAGCCGTGCCCGCGAAACACTTCCAGGGAAGAAACCCCCTGGTCAAGAGCCAGTACCAGGGCTATGTCATAGACGGGACGTATCAGGTATACTTCGCAGGCGATACAGGATGGTTTGACGGCTTCCGGGATATCGGCAGCATATTCAGGCTGGACCTGGCCCTGCTGCCGATCGGTGCGTATAAACCGTGGTCTGCATTCGGCCACCACATGACCCCGGAAAACTGCGTTCAGGCGATGCGTGAGCTCAAGGCAAAGCACCTGATCCCGATACACTGGGGCGCGTTTCGGCTTTCCCTTGAGCCCCTCGACGAGCCCGTCAAACGCCTGCAACAATCGGCACGGCGCGCAGGTATCGGCGCTTGTGTCACGGTACTCGAACCGGGCCAATTGTTTCCCCTGCACACGGTGTAAACCGGTGTCCGGAAACCCGCACAGAGGTCTTTGTTGACTTTTATTCCCGCCAAGCGTATACAGTATGCCATGATCGTAACAGGAGAATATTTCATTGGTGAAGAAGCTTTACTGGAAGGGCTTTGAGCAGACAGTAGAAAACAGTAATGTAGTCGCATTCATGAGAGCACAGAAAGTCAAAAGCTTCGAGGGTCTCCTTCAGCGCTCGCAGGATGACATAGAATGGTTCTGGAACGCTGTAAATCAGTTCCTTGGTATAGAATGGTATGCGCCGTACACACAGGTTCTCCGTGCGAACAAGGGAATCGAGTGGGCGCAGTGGTTTACCGGCGGCAAGATCAATATTACCCATAATTGCGTGGACAAACATATCAACACCTACCGGCGGCACAAGCTCGCCCTTATCTGGGAAGGTGAAAATCACGAAATAAGAAAACTGACCTATCTCGATCTGTATCGCGAGGTGAACCGGGTAGCAGAAGGACTGAAGGACGCCGGTATACGCACGGGCGATGCGGTCGGTGTGTATTTGCCCATGATACCGGAGACGGCGGTCACACTGCTTGCAATAGCAAAAATAGGAGCAATTTTTATTCCCGTGTTTTCCGGGTACGGCCCCGAGGCAATAGCGTCGAGGCTCAACGATGCGTCGGTCAAACTGCTCTTCACCGCAGACGGGTTCTACCGGAAAGGCGGTGTTGTGGAGATGAAGAAGATTGCAGATGCTGCCCTTCGCATGAGCCCCGGGGTACAGCGCGTAGTCGTCTTTAAACGGCTGCACATCGATGTTCCCTGGACCGACAAGAGAGACATTGACTGGGAAAGCTTTGTTCAGGACAAACCGGTCATATCGCCGACGGAAAAACTTACTTCCGAAACACCGTGGATGGTCATCTATACGTCGGGTACAACCGGCAGGCCAAAGGGAGCTGTCCATGTACACGGGGGATTCCTCGTTAAACAGGCGGAAGAAATAGCGTTTCAGGTCGATATGAAGGATCAGGACATACTGTTCTGGTTTACGGACATGGGTTGGATCATGGGGCCGTGGGAGGTTGTCGGCGGACTGGCGATGGGAGGAACCCTGTTTTTTTATGAAGGGGCCCCGGATTGGCCTAAACCGGACCGGCTCTGGGAGATGGTAGAACGTCACCGGATAACAACCTTGGGTATTTCACCGACAGCGGTACGGGCATTTATGCGGAGCGGGGATCAATGGCCCAACGCGCACGATCTGACGAGCCTTCGCCTGTTCGGATCAACCGGCGAGCCGTGGAACCCGGTACCGTGGATGTGGCTGTACAAAGAGGTAGGAAAACAACGGTGTCCCATTATCAACCTCTCCGGCGGTACCGAGATTGGCGCATGCTTCCTTTCTGTCCATCCGGTCAAGCCGCTGAAGCCATGTTCTCTGGGCGGTCCGTCGCTCGGCATGGCCATCGATGTTTTCGATGATAACGCACAGCCGGTCAGGGGTAAGGTCGGCGAGCTGGTGTGTAAGAAGCCGTGGCCCAGTATGACCCGGGGAATATGGCACGATCCACAGCGGTACACGGAGACCTACTGGAACCGGTGGCCGCACGTCTGGGTACACGGGGATTGGGCGTCTGTTGACAAGGACGGCTATTGGTTTTTACACGGAAGGTCAGATGACACCATCAAGGTGGCCGGCAAGCGTGTCGGGCCGGCTGAAGTGGAATCTATCTTGGTGTCCCACGCGGCAGTAACAGAGGCCGCAGCCATCGGTGTTCCTGATCCCTTAAAAGGAGAGGCCCTGGCATGTTTTGTCGTTCTCAAGCCGGGCTATACACCGTCCGAGGAACTGAGGGCCGAGCTGGTACAGCTTGTCGCCTCTGCCCTAGGAAAATCAACGACACCCAAGACCATAAAATTTACGGGCGAACTTCCCAAGACGAGGAACGCGAAAATCCTCAGGCGGTTTGTCAAGGCCGCGTACCTTGGCCAGCAGATCGCGGATACGTCTTCAGTCGAAAATCTTTCTTCCCTGAATAGTATTGCCCAGGCAGTATAGATCAATCGTATATATGTTCATTAACGTCATACTTTAAACAAAGGAGAAAAAAATGTTAAAACTGTATGTAGGCAACCTTTCGTTCAACACAACGGAAGACGAAGTGAAAGAGCTGTTCGGGAAAATCGGCGCGGTCCAGAGTGTTTCCATTATCAAGGATAAGTATTCGGAGCGCTCAAAAGGCTTTGGATTTGTTGAAATGACCAACGATGAAGAAGCGAAAAAGGCTATCGAGCAGATCAATGGGACGGATTTCAAGGGCCGGAACATCCGGGTCGCCGAGGCCAAGCCCATGGAGAAAAGAGAGGGCGGCAGTTTTGGCGGCGGCAGCAGGAAGGGCGGATTCAGGGGAGGCAACAGCAGAAGCGGAGGATACTAACACATGAACCTGCCTGTTCACGGAACGGGCAGTTTGCAATCCTCAGTTTACATTATTACTCTCGATATATGACGTTGCTGGATTTGCACGGCAGATCCAGCACGATTCTTCTGAATACTTCTTATGATGTTGTTCAATCAGGAAGATTATTATAATCTTTGCGTCAAATGCGGGAAGTGCAGGTCCGTGTGTCCTGTGTTTCATGAGGAAAAGGAAGAGGGGGCGTCGCCCCGGGGAAAGACGGCACTGGTCCAGGCACTGTCCGGTCATGCGCTGAACGCTTCCAAAAGAACGAAACGATTCCTGTCCGAATGTCTCCTGTGTACGGCATGCTCCGCGGTGTGCCCCAACGGTGTCCGCGTCGACCTGATGGTCCTTTCAGCGCGGCAACAACTTTCAGGGTACGCAGGGCACAGGCTCATGGAAACTGTCCTGACCAAGGTTGTATTTTCAAACACGTCCACGAGTTTTAAACTGGGCTCGGTTGTTGAGGAGGTTGCCGGAGAAAAAATGGTGTCCGGATCGGGCGTGTTTTACCGCCTGCCCGCACGCCATGTCATCCCGGAGATCCGGGGTGAAAAGTTCTCGGCATCGAAGAAGAACGCCCATACGCAACCGGCGGCAACGGGCTTTTTTCTCGGATGCCTCATCGATTTTATAAACCATGCGGTTGCCGGGGATGCTGTCAGACTCCTCCTCGCATCCGGGAAAAACCCGTACATACCGGCAGGGCAGGCATGCTGCGGCCTGCCAGCCCTGAGTATGGGCGATACGAAGACAGCACTACGGCAGGCGCGAGCTGTTGTTTCGTTGTTTGAAACTGCGGACACGATCGTGACCGCGTGCGGTTCGTGCGGCGCCATGCTCAAGCATTACTATCCCCTGCTGTTTGATGACCCTGCCGAGAAAGAAAAGGTCAGCAAATTCTCGGAAAAGGTAAAGGATATCACGGAGGTCGTTGATCCGGACGTTTTCCGGCGCGCTGAGCGCGGCGACGTGACCATCACCTACCACGATTCGTGTCATCTCAAGAGAGGCATGGCCGTTTCGCAGGAACCGCGGCGGTTGCTGGAGCGGGCGGGCTACATTCTCCGGGAGATGGAGCATCCGGACAGGTGCTGCGGGCTGGGTGGCGCGTTCCACCTGAAACACCGGGAGCTTTCGCGGGCTATCACCAGGAAAAAGACGGATGACATACGCGCAACCGGCGCTGCAACAGTCGCCACGGGCTTTCCCGGGTGCATGGCAAACATTGGCGCCATGCTTATCGAAGAGCACAGCAGCGTGACCGTTGTGCACACGGTCAACCTCCTTGCAGCGGGATTAAAAAAATAACCTCTGCTCCTGTAAATCCCTAACCAATGCGCAGCATTGGTACCGCTATTATGTCCAATGGTGTTGAGCTGTAAAACAGTGATAACCAGATTTCTCACGATCGTCTTTGAACTGAAAGGCAAGGGCATTGCAAGAATAATAACCGGCTGGGATATGGAACAGGCCGAAAAGAAATACTGGAGAAGCCATAGAGAAGCATAATGATAAGAAGGCGTTGCTCAATTATCTCCAGTCCATCAAAAAGATTGCCACCATGAAAAACATGTCCTGTCAGACGCTGGTTCGGCAATGGCTGAGGGAAAAAATCAAGAAGGAACTTAAAATAGCCTAACGGGACCAGGGACGTTAAACCCTGTGGCCCACACAACGATGGCGTTAAACTTGTGTAGGTGCGCGTATATAAGCATTTGTTGAAGGGCGGCCCGGTTGGAGCTCCTGCAAGATGGATGTAATGTCGTGAATATGTATTTGCCATATCCTTGCCAATGCTATGGTTTTATAAACTATTGGCCTATCGGTTCCAGTTCCTACTCGACGACTCTCGATACGACTGGTGTATAGCTTTTTCAAAACGGGTAA
>JAJYYW010000023.1:2216-10277 GCA_021800575.1 bacterium | reverse complement strand
GCCGCAGCAGCCAGGGAATGGCTTCAGGCTGGTGACCCCGCCGCAGGCACCGACAACGCACAACGGTGCGATAGCCCGCCAGCAGCCGCAAAAGCAGTTCCGGCAGGTCACACCCCCGGGGCTGCCCGCCAACGGCAACAGGACGATCAACCGGCCGCAGCAGCCAGGGCACGGCTTCAGGCTGATGACCCCGCTGCAGGCACCGACGACGCACAACAGCGTGATAGCACCCCGGCAGCAGGTTCAGCAATTCAGACAGGTAACACAACCACAGATGCAGTTCCGGCAGTTCAATAACTTTTCTTCGCCGCCGCAGCCGGCCCAGCAGTTCAGATCGTTCAACAATTACTCCAGACCTCAGCAGCAGGTCCAGCAATCCAGACAGACCGTGCAGCCGCAAACGCAGTTCCGGCAGTTCGATAATTTTTCGCCGTCGCAACAGCCGGTCCAGCAATTCAGTCCGTTTAATAATTCCTCACAGCAGCAGGCGCCTGCGTTCAGAACGCAGTTTCAAGGATCAGGGAATACAGGACCTTCAGGACCGGTGTTCAACAGGTCATCGGGCAGCGATCAATCGTTCAGACGATAGATATGAGGCAAAATATCTGCACCCGCCATCACAGCGTGGTATGCTGAATCTTACGCTTACTCTTTTCGCGTGAGCAATTCGCTCCGTACCCAGGATTCAATCGTCTTCATTGCCTGTGCATACGTGACCCGTGTTTTCCAGCCGAGTTCGTGTTTTGCCCGGTTATTGTCGACATCCATATCCCTGCCCATGATCGCAACGGCGGCCCGTGTTGCAGGGGGGCGTACATGAAAAGGGGCGTATAGCAGCTCAGCGAGGGCGGCGGCTGTCCACGCAACCCTGTACGGGACGCTGAATGATGGGCGTTTGCCAGCGATGCCACAAAGGTCGGACAGGTATTTTTCCCATGTGACATCCCAGTCGTCCCTGAAAAAATAGGTCCTGTTTTTCGCTTCATCCCTGGTACCTGCAAGCACGAGGCCGTCGACAAGATTCTCCACGGAGACCAGGCTGGCGCTGGAGCGGCCGTGATCGATCAGCGGTACTGCGGACGTCTGCAGCCGCTCGAACACATCCCTGACCCAGATACTGCCCGGCCCGATTACGTTCGCAGGTCTGACGATCGTATAGGTCATACCCTTTTTTTCGTGGTACGTCCGGACAACTTCTTCGGCATCGAGCTTTGCATCACCGTACGGTATACCTGTCTTCTGCGCCGGGTCGTCTTCTTTCACCCCCTTGAGGTGCCTGCCCATGCCGCACGCACAGAACGAGCTTATATAGATGAACCGCGAAACCTTGCATGCCGTTTCTGCAAGCAGGTTTCCTGTCGCATCGGTGATTGCCGAATAAAACAGCTTCTCCGGCCCCCAGTCCGTCACACGGCCTGCAAGGTGGTACACGATATCCGCACCATCCGCTATGCCCTTCAACGTTTCCGGCTTTGTCAGATCCCCGGTCCGGATATCTGCGCCAAGGGCCTGCAGGTGCTCCACGTTCTCCCCGGGAAATGCAAGTGCCCGGAGCCGGTAACCATCTTCCGACAGCTTCCTGCACAAAAAAGAACCAATAAAACCTCCTGCTCCGGTGACCAGTACTGTTTTTTCAAACATGCTCCCTCCTCCATTCTATGACGCTGGGGTAAGAATACCTCATCATCTTGTTCATGACAAGCACGGTGCAGGTGTCCACTGCCGGCGCATGCGGACCAGAATACCGTGTTTTTATTGTCAGTACACCGGATTCGTGGTATCGAGGTAAAAAAAGGTAAGGAGGTTGCCTATGCCGATAATCGATGTTTCGAATGTATTTATCGTCCTCGAGGTGCTTGCCGGTGTGTTTACCATTATCTTCTGGATCCTGTTTCTGTTTGTCCCCAATAGCGTCCAGTCATCGAATGAGCGATGTTATATGGTGTTCCAGCATAGTTTCATCGCTGCAGATCTGTGGATGACCATAGCATTTTTCTTATCAGCATATTTTCTGTACCACCACGAGACCGCGGGCGTTCTCTGGGGCATTGTTGCTGGAGGCACCTTCGTGTTTCTCGGATTGATGGATATCCTGTACAATATCGAAAACGGCATGTATAAGCACATCAACACGGGTATGTTTTTTGAAGTCCTCATTAACCTGGTGAGCGTCGTCTTCGGCGGCTACACGATCCATTACGTCTGGCATCTTCTCCTGCGGTAACACCGCAGGTTGTGTCCATGAAACAACAACGCCGTGAAAAGGACTCGCTCGGCAGTGTGGCTGTCCCGGCGCAGGCATACTATGGGGTACAGACCATGCGTGCGCTGTCCAACTTTCCGGTCAGCGGCGAGAAAAACCATCCCTCGTTGATCAGGTCGTACGTCTTCGTCAAAAAGGCCTGCGCCATGACGAACCGGGAACTCGGGGTACTCGACACAAAAAGGGCGGCGGCCATCGTGCACGCGTGCGATGCTGTCCTCGACGGCGGATACGCAGACCAGTTCGTGATCGACAAGTACCAGGCCGGAGCAGGAACGTCCCTGAACATGAACGTGAACGAGGTCATTGCGAACATCGCACTCGAACACCTCGGCCATCCACGGGGCGGGTACGGTTTCCTGAGCCCGAACGACCACGTCAACATGTCGCAGTCGACCAACGATACGTTCCCGACGACAGCGCACATCGCGCTCCTGCTCGATATGGCGAAGCTGATCCATGCCTTGCGCGGGCTCGAATCCGGGCTTCTGAAGAAGGCACAGGCCTTCAGAACGATCCTCAAATCCGGGAGGACACACCTGCAGGACGCGGTACCCGTGACCCTCGGTCAGGAATTTCATGCATACGCTGAGACCGTGCATAAGACGATATCCATGATGAAGGACGTAACGGGCACGCCGCATACGCCGACGCTGCTCGAAATCCCTATCGGCGGTACGGCAACGGGAACGGGCATCAACACGCCGCGGGGATACCGGAGAACGGTCATAAAAAATCTCCGCAGGCTGACCGGCCTTGCGCTGGTCCCGTCCCGCGACACAAGGGAGGGACTACAGTCCCGGCTCGCCATGAGCCATGCATCCGGCATACTCAGCGCCCTTGCGCTCGAGCTTATCCGGATCGCGAACGACCTGAGGCTGTTGTCGTCCGGCCCGGTCACCGGGCTCGCGGAGATCAACCTGCCCGCTGTCCAGCCCGGCTCCTCGATCATGCCGGGTAAGGCAAACCCGGTGATGGCCGAGGCGCTGGACATGATCTGTTTCAGGGTCGTCGGCAACAGCCTTACCGTCTCCATGGCTGAACAGGCCGGACAGCTCGAGCTGAACGTCATGATGCCGGTCATGGCGAATACCCTGCTCGAGTCTGTAAACCTGCTCGCGAATTTCTTGCCTGTGTTCACGCACAAGGCTGTCGACGGCATAACGGCAAACAGGAAACGCCTGCGCCATTATTTTACGCATACCCCTGCAATCGCCACCGTGCTAAACACGCGTATCGGGTATCTCAACGCCGCCGGGGTGGTCAAACAGGCCGCGAGCGAAAACAGGCCGGTCACCGACGTGATCCTGGAAAAGGGCCTGCTGACCCGGGAGCAGCTTCGGGCGCTCCTCTCGCTCCACGGCATCACGGACAGGATCAAATAACCCGCACACTCCGCCGGTGAGTCCCGGCACTGGTTTTGCCGGGACATTGGACCAGGGTCCCTGCTGTAGCGGATTGCAGGCTTATCGCTTATCGCTCATCTCTCAAACCTTCCCCTGGTGCGCATGCCTTTTCGGTTAACCGCCGCCCCCGTTTGCGGGGTTGTCTGGACAACGCAAGGTATGCTATACGGCATGGTATGAAAATCTTTATCCAGCAGGTGCTCAATGGCCTGACGGCCGGCAGCGTCTACGCCCTGATCGCACTCGGGTACACCATGGTCTACGGTATCATCGAGCTCATTAACTTTGCGCACGGCGAGATCTACATGATAGGTGCGTACGGCGGCCTGCTCGTTCTGACACTCGTCGGCGCACACCACTCCTCGGGTCTCGGCACGGTCCTTTTGGCGATGACCGGCGGTATGCTGCTGTCCATGGCCTACGGCCTGAGCGTGGAGAAATTTGCGTACAAGCCCATACGGGACTCATCGCGGCTGTCCCTGCTGATAACGGCACTCGGTGCATCCATATTCCTGCAGAACTTCGTCATGATCGGACAGGGGGCATCGGACAAGACCTATGTTTCCCTTGCACTCCTGAACACCACGTTCAACCTCCACGGCGTGTCCATAACGGTCAACCAGATCCTGATCTTTGCGGTCGCGCTTGCCGTGATGCTGCTGCTTGACCTGTTTGTGAACAGGACCCTGACTGGCTGGGCGATGAAGGCGGTCTCGCAGGACCCGGTCACGGCCCAGCTGGTCGGTATCAATGTCAACACCATCATCTCGATCACCTTCATCGTGGGTTCGGGACTTGCCGGTATTGCAGGCGTGCTCATCGGGTTTTACTACGGCATGGTGAATTTCTATATCGGTTATCTCGCAGGTATCAAGGCGTTTACCGCGGCTGTGCTCGGCGGCATCGGCGACATCCGGGGCGCTATGGTGGGCGGACTGCTCCTCGGGCTGATCGAGAGCCTCGGAGCCGCGTACATATCCCCGGACTACAAAGACGCATTCGCATTCATCATTCTTATCTTGATCCTGTTGATCAAGCCGTCCGGTCTCTTCGGGAAAGGACAGGTGTAACCCCCGTGCTCTCGATCAGGAGGCTGTTGATGACGTATATCCTCCCGTTCGCATGGACCGTGGCGATCGCGGTGCCTATCATGGGATTCTCCAGGGCCGTCATGGCGGGCACCTTCATGCTTGCCGGGATCATCGTCTATACTGCCTTTACCGGCCGTACACGGCGTCTGCAGGTCTACGGGCTGCTGCGTTCGCGGCTGGAATCGTCTTTTGTTGTCCGCCATGCATGGATCCTCGTGCTCGCTGTGTCGGTGATTGCACCACTGCTTCTGAACAGTTACAGCCTCGATGTCTTTACCTCGGTTCTGTTCTATGCAATGCTGGCCCTCGGGCTGAACCTGCTTGTCGGCGACCTCGGGCTGCTCAACCTCGGGTACATCGCGTTCTATGGCATCGGTGCCTATACCGACGCTATCCTCTCTGCAAAATTCGGGATCGGGTTCTGGCCATCCCTGATGCTCGGCGGCGCGGCCGCCGCCGTTTTCAGTCTTGTCATAGCGCTCCCGACCCTGCGGCTCAAGGGTGATTACCTTGCCATCGCGACCCTCGGGTTCGGGGAGATCGTGCGGATCGTGCTCAATAACTGGGACAGCCTGACGAACGGTCCGAACGGCATCATGAACATACCGAGGCCGTCTTTGCCGTGGACACAGTTCGCATCCGGCATATCCTTCTTCTATCTCTCCTTGTGTATACTCATACTCCAGGCGTACGTGCTTGTCCGGATCAAAAAATCCAGGTTCGGGAGGTATGCGGTGGCCATCCGGGAAAACGAGCAGGCCTCCGCAATGGTGGGCATCAACACGTATGCGGTCAAGACGATCTACTTCATGCTCAGCGCGTTTTTCGGCGGTATCGCAGGCGTGCTGTTTGCCTCGAAGCAGATGTTCGTTTCACCGGACAGTTTTACATTCATCGAATCCGTGTATGTTCTTGCGATGGTCATCCTCGGCGGCATGGGGAACATTGCGGGCGTCATGGTGGGAGCGTTCACCCTGGTCGTGCTGCCCGAACTGCTCCGGTCGTTCGTGATCTACCGGATGCTCATCTTCGCGCTACTGCTGATCACGATGATGTTGTTCAGGCCCGAAGGCCTCCTCGGGAAGAGGACGTAGTATGGAGAACAGCGCGATCCTGTCCATCAACAATATCAGCATCATGTTCGGCGGGCTCAAGGCACTCGACAACGTGACTCTCGAAACAAAGAAGGGCGAGGTCCTGTGTATCATAGGCCCCAACGGCGCGGGCAAGACCACGCTGTTCAACTGCATCACCGGGTTTCTGAGGCCCTCGGCGGGCAGCATCGTGTACCGGGGCGCGGTCGAATTGACAGGCAAGAAGCCGCACGAGATCGCGGCGCACGGCATCTACCGGAGTTTCCAGAACCTCGCGTTGTTTGCCAACGTCAGCGTCAGTGATAACGTGATGATCGGCGGGATCAACAGAAAGGAATTTTCCTACGGCATAACGGACATGCTTCTCCGCACCCCGAGGTTCAGGTCCCGGGAGGCGGCGCTCAGGCATGAAGCGTCTGACCTGCTCGGATTTGTGGGTCTGGCCGGGAAGAAGGACCGAACGGCAGGGGAGCTTGCCTACGGCGAGCGCAAGCTGCTCGAGCTCGCGCGGGGTCTTATCACCAGGCCGCAGCTGCTCTTGCTCGACGAGCCTGCCGCAGGACTCAACCCGACCGAGAAAATAGAACTCGTGCGTGCGATCGGCAGGATCCGGGAACAGGCGATCAACGTGATTATCATCGAGCATGACATGCGGTTCGTTTCGGACATCGCCAACTGGATCGTCGTGCTGGATTACGGGAAAAAGCTTGCCGAGGGCCTGCCTGACGACATCAAAAACAACCAGGCAGTGATCGAGGCATACCTCGGCACACGCTGACCCGCATTAGTCTTTCTCGTACAGGCTGTCGAGCTGATCTTTGAATTTTTCGATCACCTTGTTCTTTTTTACCTTCATGGTCGGGGTGAGCTCGCCCGATTCCAGGGTAAAATCATGGTCCGAAATGATGAACTTCTTGATGGTCTCGAACGACGCGAGGCGTTCGTTCAACACGTCCACCTTTTTTCTGATAAACGCGTGGACCTGCGAATTCCCGATCAGATCGCGGTAGTCCCTGAACGGTATGTTCTGCTGCTGCGCCCACACCGTTATCTCCTGCTCGTTGAGCACAAGCACCGCGGTCAGATACTTCCGGTTATCACCGTACGGGACACACTGGGCTATGAACGGGTCCGAGGTGAAGATGTTCTCGATGTTCTGCGGCGTTATGTTCTTGCCGCCGGCCGTTATGATGAGGTCTTTCTTTCTGCCCGTGATCCTGACAAAACCGTTCCGGTCGATTTCCCCGAGATCGCCGGAATGCAGCCAGCCCTCGTCATCGATCATCGCGGGCGTGCCTTCGGGCTTCTTGTAATAGCCCTTGAACACCGCGGGCCCTTTCATGAGCACTTCACCGTCATCGGCTATCTTCACCCGCATGCTGGGAAGCGGCTTGCCGACGTACCCTATCTTGAAATTCTTTCCAAAACTGACCACCGCGGGAGCGAACGTCTCGGTCATGCCGTAGCCTTCGTAGATGGGAATACCGAGCGCATTGAAGAACTCTATGATGGAAGGCGACAGCGGTGCTGCAGCCGTAATACCTATCCTCAGCCGTCCGCCGAGTTTGGCACCGAGCTTGTTGAAAACGAGCATCCGCGCAAGCAGGTATTTCAACCGGATCCCCGGAGGCATGGGCTTTTGATCGAGCCTGTAGGGGAGCGATGCCTTGCCAGCATCCAGCGACCAGAAAAATATTTTTTTCCTGAGCGCTGAGCTGTGCTGGATGTCGTTCATGATCCGGGCGTATATCTTCTCATACACCCGCGGCACTCCCGGGAGTATGGTCGGCCTGACTTCACCGATGTTCTTCGCCACGGAGTCGAGGTTTTCCGCATACGCGTAGATCATGTGCGTATAGATCGCCCCGAACTGGTTGATTCGCTCGTACGCGTGGGCGAGCGGCAGGTAGCCCAGGGTGATATCGTCCGGCAGGTTGAAGCTTAAAGACAGCAGGTCTTTCAGGTTCGTGATGATATTCCGGTGGATGATTTCGGCCCCCTTCGGAGGACCGGTCGTACCCGAGGTATAAATGATGGTGGCGACATCGTCCATGGTGATGGCATCCATGCGCCGCTTGATCTCTTGCCGGTTGTCCTGTTTGCTCCCGGTTTCCTCGAGCTGTTTCAGGGTGATGACGCCCTCCCGTCCTCCGGGTATGTCCTCGAACACGATGATCTGCGCGAGGTTCGGCAGGTCCTTTCTCACG
>JAJYYW010000023.1:0-2206 GCA_021800575.1 bacterium | reverse complement strand
AGAACACGGTCAAGGAGAGCCGCGTTTTCGACGAACACGAAGCGCGAGTCAGAATTATCGAGGATGAACTTGATGTCCTTCTCGAGCAGCGAAGGATAGATGGTCGCCGTGATGCACCGTAACGAGATGATCGCAAGGTCCGCAAGCGTCCATTCGAAGCGGGTGGCACTCATGATCGCCACCTTGTCCGTTTCCCGGATACCAAGGGTGAGAAGACCGGATGCAATGTTCTGTACCCTGTTCCAAAACCATGCTACGGATTTCGTAACGTAGTTCCCCTGTTCCTTGAACATCAACGCCGGTTCGTCTGGATGAGTCTTTGCCCTGTTATACAGGCTTTGTGCAATATTCTCTTCCATACACCCTCCTCCGTATGTGCAGTTGTCTATCACATCATTGAACCGAGTACAATGATTCCATACACCGCCCGCATGTGCTGGTTTCCCTTGCATTGACCCTCAGAGTATGGATAGTATTTCTGCATGAAGTATGACAGCCCACGCTGCGAACGGTACACGTCGGTACGCCCCGCCGGCGGAAAGGAATTATGTTCACGCTGGCACGCTCTTATGTAAAAGCAGCGATCCTGTTCCTGTTCATGGGGTTAGTGCTGGGCGGATACATGTCGTACCGGATCAATATCTCCGGTGCGGCGGTTCCCCAGTCCATAATCACGGCACATACCCATCTGATCCTCGTCGGTTTTGTTATGATGCTGATCATGGGGATAGCGTTGTGGCTTTTTCCGCGGCCGCGGGAAAAGGTTTTCTACAGCCCCCTGCTTGCCGAGATTACCTTGTATCTTATGGTGATCTCTATTCTGGCACGCTCCGCAGGGGAGATTGCGGACGGCTTTGTCCAGTCACCATGGACAGCAGGGGCGATCGTCACCGGTTCTTTCGGAGAGATAGCCGGTATCGTGCTCTTCTTTATCAACATCTGGAACAGGATAAAGCCAATCGGTAGTCATATTCGTGAAGCGAAAGGAGAAAAATTCTGATGAAGACGCTCAACGTTATGTTCCGGGCAGTACCGGTCCTGCTGGTCATGTCCGCGGTATCCGTCCTCCCGGCACATGCTGCCGGAGCACAGAACGTTACCGCCGCTGAAGGTACTGCGGTAACAGCAACGGGTATTACCATCCCTGCTGCAGTCATCGTTTCACCCGAGACAGGAGGACGATCCATAAAAAACAGGTGGTCGATCAATGTAAACATCGCCTACTCATCCTACAGTATGAATTCCGCAGCAGCGGGCAGCCTGGCGAATCAAACGGGCTCCATAGGCTACCTGGGAATAGCGGCACGTTACGGCATCAGCGAGGATCTGATGCTGAGCGCGGAGTGCGATTACCTGTACGGCCGTTCTTCAAACACCATCTCGGGCACGACCGTGGCCGATTCCATGTCCGGCGTTCCGGTATCTCTCAACGTGCTGCTCTTCGTCCCGATGAACACCTTCGGTATTTATGCAGGTATCGGACCGGTGTACCTCACATCACTTTCCATCAAACAGCAGATCGATACGGGGGAGATTGCACAATCGGGATTCGGAGCAGGTGGCCAGGGAATGGTCGGCGTGGAAACGTATCTGACATCCGACACCTCGCTCGGCCTGGAGGTCAGATACCGTCATATTAACCTCTACACGGCAAACGGTAAATCCATTGCACCGATGGACAATTTGAGCGTTGGTTTTAATGTAACCTTTTATTTGTAAGACACCGTCTGTTCAGCGCAGTATGCCCAGAAACATCGTTTTTCCGGGGTGAATTTTCACATCTATATATAGCTGTCATACAACAATATTATACAACTAATTGAAATAAATGGCTATTTTTATACCGCGTTGTGAATTTGTATGAGCAAATGTATCTGTTTTTGGCTACATATTCCTTTATTTTTTAAAAAGATAAAACAATAAATTATATTATATTGAGAAATATATCGTAATTACCTGTTATATAAAAGTATTTTAATCTAAAACAAATAATTATTGACAGGAGATATGCTTGTTTATTATAGTCGATATCAGACAGTGTTCAATGTGTTCTTTTCTAAAAAGGGGGCTGAACCTGTCACGCAGGTTCAGCCCTAAGCAGCGAGTCAAATTCCGAACTCATTCATTATTTCTTCTTTTTCTTGGTTGTTTTCTTTGCTTTTTTCTTGGTAGCCATTACTTTTTCACCTCCTGATTTTTTGATTCG
>JAJYYW010000022.1 GCA_021800575.1 bacterium | reverse complement strand
GATGAGGTTGATGCAATCGTCGGCAGGCCCATGGGCAGGCCCGGGAGTGCGGCATTCGGTACCGGTGACCTTGTCGGCCTCGATACACTGTACCATGTGTCGAACAATGTGTATGAGAATACCCCCAACGACGAAAAACGCGAGGTCTTCAAGGTGCCCGCGTTCATCGAGAAAATGGTGCAACAAGGTTGGCTCGGTGACAAATCAGGCCAGGGCTTTTATAAGAAAATAAAGGACGAAAAAGGAAGAAAGAAGCTGGTGCTTGATTATAACACCATGGAGTATAAAGATTCGCAGAAGTACAAGTTCGATTCCCTTGCCATGGCGAAGAATGCGGAGACCCCGGAAGAGAAGATCAAGGTGCTTGCTTCTGCGGACGACCGTGCGGCGCAATTTGCATGGAAGGTAACGAAGGACACCCTGGTCTATGCAGCGAACCGGGTTCCGGAAATAGCGGACGATATTGTCAATATAGATAATGCTATGAAGTGGGGCTTTAACTGGGCACTTGGTCCGTTTGAGACGTGGGATGCCATCGGGCTTGCCGGTTCCGTGGCAAGAATGGAAAAGGAAGGCATCAAGGTCCCGGACAATGTCAAGAAAGTCATGGAGAAGGGATACGGCAGATTTTACCTCGATTTAAAAGGGGAGAAGTATTACTTCGACTTCAAAACCGGAACCTATCAGCCCCTTGTGAAACGGTCCAATACCATAGCACTGGACAGCCTGAAGAAAAAGGGCATGATCCTCAAGGAAAACGGGAGTGCACGCCTGCTCGATATCGGTGACGGCGTCATCTGTGTGGAATTCAATTCCAAAATGAACGCGATTGATGATGACCTGATAGCCATGATCAACAGCGGTGTCGATATGCTTGAGACGCGGCGTGACGTCGTCGGTATGGTCGTCGGCAACGAGGGAGAAACCTTCAGCGCGGGAGCGAACATCTTTTTAATCCTCATGGCGGCACAGAATAAGGAATGGAAAGCACTGGAAGGTGCAATCGACGGCCTCCACAATGCAAATATGAGAATGAAGTATGCGCCGAAACCGATTGTGGCCGCACCGTTCAATATGACACTGGGCGGCGGCTGCGAGGTCAGCATGCATACCCACAAGGTGCGGGCCTACGCGGAACTCTACATGGGGCTTGTCGAGGTCGGTGTCGGTGTCATTCCGGCAGGCGGTGGTACGAAAGAGCTGTATCTGCGGGCTCTCGGAGAGAACGTCGTGAAGCCGGATCCTGTTAAAGCGGCCATTCACACCTTTGAAACGATCGGCATGGCGAAGGTGTCCATGAGTGCCAAGGAAGCGGTGGAGCTCTACGGTTTTCTGAAGCCGACGGATCAGATTACCCTGAATAAAGACAACCTCATCTACGATGCCAAGCAGACGGTTCTTGCAATGGTGAACGAAGGCTTCAAGCCGTTACATCCGAGGACGGATATTGTTGTCGCAGGCAGAGAAGCGATAGCGACACTCAGGCTTGGTGCCCGCAATTTAAGGCTCGGCGGCTATATCAGCGAATATGACGAATTTATAGCGGATAAGCTGATCAACGTGATCGGCGGCGGTGATGTGACACCGGGAACAATCATCGATGAGCAGAGACTGCTGGATCTCGAGAAAGAGGCATTTCTCAGCCTGTGCGGTGAACAGAAGACACAGGACAGAATACAGTACATGTTGATGAATAATAAACCCCTCCGCAACTAAAAACCGGTGCAGATCTCGGTGGCCTCCGGAGCACTACACCACCCCTCTCTTTTTTTGTAATCTTTTTAATTGACAATTCATACGTCACTGTATAAGTTTTCTTTCGTATTGCTATGAATGTGGGGGAGTTTGTTTATTATTACCGAACAGAAGAGAGAACAACGATATGGATAAAATAGTCGACAAAATTTGGAGATTCTTTAGTTCCGTTAAGCTGGCCATTGTGCTGATATTGATCATTATTGCAACGGCCATTATCGGTACGGTTATACAGCAGGGGCTTCCGGATGAAATGTACATGAAACACTACGGTATGTCCGTGTTCCATGTTCTGAACGCCTTCGATCTCTTTGATATGTATCATTCGTGGTGGTTTGAGCTCTTGCTGATGATGTTTATCGTCAACGTTATCGTCTGCACGTGGGAGAGACTACCGGCTATTTTTAAGATGTTTTCGAACCCGAAACTGAAGCTGCCGGTTGAGCATCTCAACGCGTTCAAAGAGAAGGCCACCATTCCCTATAACGGCAGCCGGCAAACACTGATCAAGAACCTTCAGCAGAAATTAAAAGAAATCTACAAAAGCCCGATCCACGATGATTCAAAAGAAGGGGATTACCTGTATCTCGAAAAAGGCCGTATCGCACGGTTCGGCCCGTACGTCACCCACATCAGCCTCATCATTATCTTCGTCGGCGTGCTGATCGGATCCTTTTTCGGGTTTGAAAGTTATCTCAATCTTGTGCCGGGCGAGAGTTCCGATGTCGTCAGGACGCTTCGCACCAACGAAAAAATTACCCTGCCGTTTACCATCAAGTGTAATCATTTCAACGTTGAATTCTATAACTCAGGCATTCCCAAAGCATACAAGAGCGATCTCAGTATACTGTCCGGTAACACCCTGGTGGCGCGGAAAGTGATCGATGTCAATAAGCCGCTGACGTATAAGGGTATCACCATATACCAGGCATCGTACGGCCAGGCAGGTGCAAGTAATTTTTCGCTTGCCTTACAAGGAGGAGATCACAACGTCGAAAATGATGTTTCCCTGAACCTGCATCAGCTGTATCATATTGCCGGTGATACCTCCATTGAGGTGCTTGATTACGCGCAAAATTATCAGGGATTCGGGCCGACCATCCTGGTGGGTGTCTACAAGGGGAGCAAACTCATGAACACCGGAATATACCTCCAGAAATACCCGGATTTTCATGGTGCAGAAAGGGTTGACGGGTATACCATAAAATTTCTGAAAGCGGATGAGAGTTTCTACACCGGTCTTCAGGTAGCCAAGGATCCTGGTGCTCCGTACGTTGCAGCCGGTGCCATCGTACTGATTGTCGGGTTGATCATGTCGTTTTTCAGTTACCGGCGAAGGATATGGATATTTATCCCGGACAGCCCCTCCAGCCAGTCGTTCGTCATTGCCGGTGTTGCCGACCGGAATAAGTATTCATTTGAGATGGAATTCGAAAAAATTGTACAGGAGATTAAGAAAGGGGTAAACGTATGATGCACATAGGTCACCAGACAAATACGTTGTTGCTGAGCATAGCTACGTTTGTATATGTTGTGGCTATGTTCTTCTATCTGTTCGGGCTCGTTTTCAAGAAAAAATATCTTGATATAGCAGGGTTTGTGGTTTTTGTTGTTGGGTTTTTGATCGAAACAGCAGGTTTGGCCGCACGCTGGGTTGAGTCCTATCATCTCGACTACGGGCATATCCCGATAACAAACCTCTACGAGTCGCTGATCTTCCTTTCATGGACCATCGCGCTGACCTATATCATAGTCGATCTCAAATACAAGATCAGAAAACTTGGATTTCCCGTGTCTCTCACCGCTTTTATATTTATGGCGTATGCGTCATTTTCACCGGACGTGAGCAGCAGGATTGAGCCGCTCGTACCCGCCCTGAAAAGCAACTGGCTGGTCTTTCACGTTATCACGAGTTTTTTTGGGTATGCTTTTTTTGCCCTCGCATTTGGTGCGTCGGTATTTTACCTGATAAGCGACTGGTATACCCGGCATACCAATGGAAAGGTTCTTGCATACCTGCCTTCTACAAAAATCCTCGACGATATGAGCTATAAGCTCATCATCATAGGAGAGATTCTGCTGGCGATCGGCATCATAACCGGTGCTGCCTGGGCGGATTATGCGTGGGGGAGATACTGGAGCTGGGATCCCAAAGAAACATGGTCCCTTATCACGTTCCTGATCTACGTCGTCTATCTGCACCTCAGGTATTCATGGGGCTGGCACGGCAGGGCAGCGGCCATATTTGCAATCGTGGGGTTCGGCTTTGTCCTGTTTACCTATCTCGGTGTTAACCTTGTGCTCTCCGGGCTGCACAGCTATGGGAGTGCCTGAGACCGGGCGGGGACAGAGAGCCCTGGATTATGAAAAAAATACTCATCGTGAGCGATTTTGACGGTACGATCAACCGGAAAGACCTGGGAGAAGAATTCGGTAAAATCATAGAGAACTATGCAGACCTCAGGGAGAAGTTCGTCAGGAACAGCCTGAGCGTCCCGGATGTGTACAGAAAATTGCTCGACGTTGAGGGGCTGTCATTCAATGTTATCAGGGATTTTTATGTGAAACAGTCAGCCATCGATGAACAGTTCGTTCCTTTTCTGGAATTCGTCAACCGTCAGGACATAGTCCATGTTATCATCAGTGACGGGTTTGATCTCCTGATCGAGGAGACGCTCAGACACCACGGGGTGGAAGACGGTGTCTGCATATTTGCCAATACCATGCGGGACAACGGCAGCAAAGTGTCCATGGATTTTCCTTTCCAGGACAACGAGTGTTCATTCTCCGGGGTGTGTAAAAAAAAGATCGTCCGGGCATTGAAGCCCTATTTCGACCGGATCCTCTATATCGGGAACGGTTATTCGGATATTGATGCAGTCCCCGAGGCGGATATCGTTTTTGCGCGGTCAATGCTGAAATCGTACTGCAATGACCATAAAATACCCTCGTTCTCGTACGACAATTACGGGGACATCGTGAACACGATCCGCAGGCAGTACAAAGGGGTTATCTTTGATCTCGACGGAACCCTGATCGATTCTTTTTCCGCGATATACGAGAGTTTTAATTTTACCATGGATAAGCTCGGTCTCAGGCAGTATACCTATGAGGATGTTATGAAGACCATCGGCGTACCGCTCGAAGAAGTAATGCGCACCATTGATGGTGTCGCCGATCCGGTTCACGCTGTTGAGGTGTTCCGCTCCCATTACCAGGAAATCTATCTCAAAAAAACAAAGCTTTTGCAGGATGTCGAGCTGGTTATCAAACAACTGCATCACCGGGGATATCTGCTGGGTGTTTCAACCAACAAGCTCGGGAAATATTCACGTTCCCTGCTTGAACATCTTGGGATCGGAAAATATTTCAGGCATATCATCGGTGTCGGGGACGGGTTGCGCAGTAAACCGTATCCGGATACCCTCGAAAAGGTAGTCGCTGAATTCGGACTGCCGGCGGATGACGTTGTCTACATCGGTGATTCTCTGATCGATGCGCAGGCAGCGGCCCAGGCAGGCATGAGGTTTATCGGTGTCGCGACCGGTCCTGCTCCGTACGCCTAACTGAGCGGTGCAGGCGTAGAGGTCGTCCTTGACAGTTTTTCAAGGCTTCCGGTCTATCTCGACCCTATCGGGGAACAACCCCGGTAATAACCAGGCCACGGCTCCAGGAATGCCAGCTGTGGTTCTCTGCAGGCGGATATTCTGTTTCAGCAGGGAGCCGTAGCTGTACACTGTGTCCGCACACCGATAGCCGTCCTGTCTTGAACGGGTGTCCGCCGCAATCCCCGCTATTTATAGCGGGGTCAAGGCGAACTATACGATTAACATATTCCAAACCGATGAAGAATCCACGCTGTTGACAGCGCGGTTCTTCAATTTGACATCTTTTCGTTTCATGATATTATGAAATCTTTGCTATGATAGCTTCGACGTTGAAAACGATAACGCAGGAACAGATCCAGGCTGTTGTGACACGGGAAATATGGCAGCGCGGGTACCAGTATTTCAGAAAGAACGCCGTGTTATCATTCAACCACAGCGATTATACTATTTCGGCAGCCGTTCGTGGGACAGCCAATTATCCGTATCAGGTACACATCGTTGAATCCGAGAACCATATATCCGGCATGACCTGTTCCTGTCCGTACTCGTCCCGGTGGGGGTGGGTTTGCAAGCACATCGTTGCTGTCGTGCTGACCTGGATCCAGCAGAGGGATGCCGGATATTATGATGTGTCCCACGCGATCCGGGAACAGGCCGTACCGGACGGGCAGGGTGCGCGTGTTATTCCGTTGAATCCTCTGACCGGGATTCTCTCCTCGTGGTTTTCACTCTCAGAGCCTCTCCATCCGTCCGTCGATCTTGAAATCAAAGGACCGAGGATTACGATCACACTGCACTCCGAATCAAAGGAGAGAACCGCGGTATTGATCGTGCCTGCGTATGAGAGTCCCGAGATGCTCCAGCGATTACGATCGATTCCCGGCGTGAGCTTTACCGAACAGGCCTCCCGGATTCATTTCCTGAAACACAAGGTCTCCTATGCGCTGCATGCCGATTATGATGAACAGGACAGGCTTCGTTTGACCCCGGGGTACAGGATACGGGATGATCATGATGATCAAAGATTTATAGCACGGGATGATCCGCAGTATACCGTACTGAGTGATTCATGGCTTTGGTCCGGCAGCGCCTACCTTATGATAGAACCCATGCCGGAAGAATTCTCGCCCTATTTCAGGAACGAAAAACCCCTCCTGTATGCGGGAACCGATATCATTGATTTTTTTACCTATGCGATGCCGGTCCTCGGACAACACAAGGGCTTTATCCCGTCTGATCGGGTAAAGAATACCCGTGTTCTCCCGGCGCCGGCACTCAGTACCATTCGTGTCGTAGATGCAGGCGACTGGCTTTATCTTGCGCCGTATTATGAATCGTCGGGAATAGTATTGGGTATCGATGATCTGGTCAGCCTGGACAGGCAGCACGGATTTATTAGAAAAGGAAGCGACTGGATTCATATACCCGATGATGTGTTAAAAGCATGGAAGGGTGCGGGAACCATAGAGCAGGGCAGGGTCAGGGTATCCAGGCTATCCTATGCGAGGCTGCGGGCAGAACTGCAGGATGGCGTTGTACTGGAAGAACCGTCTCCGGTGCAACGTTATTTTTCAATCTTAAACCGTCTGGAAGATCCCGAAAGCGCCCCGCTGCCCCATGACATGCAGGGTCTATTGAGGGACTACCAGAAGGCGGGCTATGACTGGCTGTATTATCTATACACACATCGTCTCAGCGGCGTGCTTGCAGACGAGATGGGGCTTGGCAAGACGCATCAGACCATGGCATTGCTCTCGGCCATTTATGGGAATGGCGTATCACAGCCTTCCCTCATTGTCGCTCCGACATCCGTGATGGATCACTGGGAATCGAAGCTGCATGAATATATCCCGTGGATGACGATCAACAGGTACTACGATACGACACGGTCACTGGATGTGCACAAGCCGTATCACGTGGTCCTGACCACCTATACGGTGCTGGTGCGGGATATCGATACGTTATCTCAACAGCACTGGGAATATGTCATCCTCGATGAGGCACAGAAGATAAAAAACTATGCGACCAAGGCATTCACATCGTCCAGGCGCCTTTCTGCCCGCTACCGGCTCGCTCTGACCGGTACGCCCCTGGAAAACAGGCTCACGGAGTTGTGGGCGATCTTCGATTTTTTGCTTCCCGGTTATCTTGGGCCCCTCAGAAAATTTGTGCAGGACTACGAGATTCCTATCACCCGGTACCATGATACCGGCAGGATACAGATGCTGAAGAAGGTCATCCATCCGTTCAAATTGCGGAGATTGAAGTCCGATGTGCTCAACGATCTGCCCGCCAAAGTGGAGGACGTACGCTACTGCACGCTCAGCCAGCACCAGGTGGCTCTCTACAAGAAGCTGGCGGATGCGGGGGGGAAAGCGCTGATAAAGAAACTGAGCGACGAATCAAAACCGGTTGACTACCTGCACATCTTTGCGCTGATAACAAAGCTCAAACGGCTGTGCGACCATCCCGTGCTGGTTTCCCGTGCCCCTGCACCCACCGTGACCTCTGCAAAATTCGAACTGTTCAAGGAGATCATGAACGAGGCTATAGATTCCGGTGAAAAGATCGTCGTGTTCAGCCAGTACCTCGATATGCTCTCGTTGATAGAGCAGTGGCTGACATCCCGGCGCATATCCTTTTCATCACTGCGCGGCTCCACGCGAAACCGTGCAGATGTCATAGAGAAGTTTCAGGACGATCCCGATTGCAGGGTGTTTGTCGGAAGTCTGCTGGCCGGCGGGCTGGGTATCGATTTGACATCAGCGTCCGTCGTCATCCACTACGACCGGTGGTGGAACGCAGCACGGGAAGATCAGGCGACAGACCGGGTACACCGGATAGGACAAAAAAAGAGCGTCCAGGTTTTCAAGCTCATCACCCGCGGGACGCTCGAAGAAAAAATCGATACCATCATCCGGCGTAAATCATCCCTCATGAACAGTATCGTCGAGAGCGACGATGCGCTCCTGAAAAAACTGTCGAGGTCCGAACTCATAGAACTCCTCCAGGGTCCCGTTATTCCTCCATCTGGAAATACTGTTTGAGCCGTTTCCGAATCGGCTGGGGGATGGGGACATTCAGGTCGATGAGCCGTGCTTCGTATTTCCTGAATGATTCAAAATGCCGTGACGTTTTTACCAGGGTATTGATGACGTCTCTCATGGATGCTTCCATTTCCTTACGGTAGGCTTCTTTGCTGTCCAGGAGGGCTTCGTAGCTCCTGATGAGGCGGTGGTGCACAGGCCGGCAAATTGCCCTGTAAAAAATGAACCTCCCCGTTACGGTCGATTGAAAGTCTTCCTGGAGAATAGCTTGTTCAACGTCCTTCAGGTTTATGGCATCGACGATTTCAACCGGGTATTCGTCACTGCCGAGTTTCCGGAGGATAGTGCTGAACTGTGCAATCTTTTCCTCGATGCGGGTATCTGCATCATGAGCCGAAGGTGTATCGACATAATAGACCACGATATCTATATCCGATCCTTTTTCTGCCATGCCAAACAGGGTCGAACCAACGAGGTCAAAGGCAATGGGGGTCCCTTTATCCTCCATCATCAACGCAACTTTTTTTAAAAACTTTATCCGCTCGTTGGTCTCGGGAGATTCGTAATGGCGGAAGAAATGTTTAACCGCGTTGAAGAGCTTAATCTCCTCCACGTGGGTTACGGGCACGGCCCGGGACAACTTGTCGTGGACATTGTGCTTAAGATCGTTGTAGCGCTGCTCGTCGAGGACGACCTGTTTGAGGCTGTGACCGTCCGGTATGAAATCAACGATGTCGTACGGCCTGTATTCTTCAACGCGTTTGAGAACGACTTTCACAACGGTTTTGTTTTCGATCGAGATCTTGGCGTAGTACCCCCCGTCCATGAATCTACCCTCGATGGTTTCGACAGCACCGAAATTCGACGGGTTGATGTAGTAGGTTCCATTGTCAAAGAGACAGCCGAAATTTTCATGAATATGGCCGCTTAAAACAATGAGCGGGTTCGTCTCTTCTATTGCCCGGGCTATGCCGAAGCTCCCTATGGAGCCGAACGAAGCGATATGATCCAAGTGTCCGTACGGCGGCTGGTGGCAGACGAGAATATCGGGCTTTGTCCGGGAGAAAAAATCGTACGGCTCTGAAAAGCTGTCAGATTCTCTGAACTTTACCATGCCATGTTCCGGAATGCCGGCTGTCCTCATATTGGCTCCACCGTACCCCGCTATCTTCAGACCCTCAATTTCAATGATTTTTTTGTGGATCTGTCTGTCCGAGAGCGCAGTATCGGCGAGGTCCATATCGTAGTTCCCGGGCAGGACGATGATCGGCGCCTTCCTCACCATGGAAAACAGGGTTTCCATTTTTTTGTATTTTTCTTTCATGACGCTCAATGCCCTGTCCGACAGCTTGAGATACTCTTCGGCTTCGCTTTTCATGGAATTTGGCAGACCATTGTTCAGGCGGGAACGTATATAGTCTTCTATGGTCATTCCCGGAGCGTCTTTTTGCCGCATCAGGTGGAAGGCCTCCTGCAATTCAAGAAATCTCATGCCGGTCGCGGGTGAGTAAAAGGGGGAATAAATGAGATCACCGCTGACTATGTAGAGGTCCGCAAATGTAACTTCCAGCATTTTTTCCATGTGGGCGCGTGCGCCGTGAACATCTGTTATATAAATGATATCCATAGTACTATTATAGCGGGATTTTGCAGGAGTTCAAGTATGCGAGGCGGCTCTTCCTCCCTATTCGGTCGGCGTTCAGGGGCGTTCGAATCCTTCATGAAGAATACGGAGAGGGTGGGATTCGAACCCACGGTTCCGATTGCTCGGAACACACGCTCTCCAGGCGTGCTCCTTCAACCACTCGGACACCTCTCCTTAATGAAACAATCGTTTTAAGCTATTTAACCTATACAGGCTCTTTCCGAAAAATTATTCAAT
>JAJYYW010000021.1 GCA_021800575.1 bacterium | reverse complement strand
CAAGTCCGTGATGATAGCGGACCAGATGCTGCGTGCAGGCGATGCGAGAATGCTGGTCGCCGGCGGCATGGAGAACATGAGCAGTGCACCGTATTTCCTCGAGAAGGCACGGTCCGGTTACCGGATGGGCAACGGCAGTCTGATTGATTCCATGATATGGGATGGGCTGTGGGATCCGTACAGCAATTTTCACATGGGGAATGCGGCCGAGCTGTGTGCCCGGGAATACAAGTATACCCGGGAGGCGCAGGACGCGTTTGCAGCGCAGAGTTATAAACGATCGCAGAAGGCAGCGGGTGAGGGTCTGTTCCGCAGCGAGATCATCGGTGTTGAAGTGGCCGGGAAAAAGGGTACAGCGGTGATCGATCAGGACGAAGAGCCCGCGAAGGTGGATTTTGCGAAGATACCCCTCCTGAAGCCCGCCTTTATCAAGGACGGTACGATAACGGCTGCTAATGCGTCGTCGATCAGCGACGGCGCCGCCGCGGTCGTCGTTGTTGACGAGGAGTATGCGCGGGAACTCGGAGCAAAGCCGTTAGCACGGATCATCACTTCAGCACAGGCGGCAAAGGCCCCTGAATGGTTTACCACGGCGCCCGTGGATGCGATCAGGAAAGCCGTCGCCAAAGCAGGAATGACACCGAAGGATATCGATCTCTACGAGATCAACGAGGCGTTTTCAGTTGTCACCATGGTCACCATGGATCAGCTTGGCCTGGACCCTGCAACGGTGAATGTGCGGGGCGGCGCTGTTTCCATAGGGCATCCGATCGGTGCGTCGGGCACACGCCTGCTGGTGACGCTTCTCCATGCTCTGCGGGACACGAACAAATCGACCGGACTGGTCACCCTCTGCATTGGAGGGGGCGAGGCCGTTGCGCTGATAGTTGAACGAATGTGATTGATTATACCGCGATATTACGGGAAAAACTCAAATATCTGAAACCGAGGGAGCTCTATTCTGACCGGATGAAGAAAGCCGCCGTGCTCGCCCTGTTTGCCACGACGTCCGGGGATACGGAGCTGATTCTCACCAGGAAGGCGCAGGGTATAGGCTATCATTCGGACCAGATTTCATTTCCCGGTGGAACCGTTGAAGAGAAGGAGACCACGGTGCAGACAGCCCTGCGGGAAACAAAAGAAGAGATTGGCATCGAGAAACGGTACATCGAGATCATCGGCAGGTTCCACGATGATTCGGTGCCCATCAGTAAGTATATCGTGACCCCGTACGCCGCACTGCTGAAAACAAAGCCGGTGTTCAAGCTCCAGGCGTCCGAGGTGAAAGAAGTGTTTACCGTACCGTTCGATTTTTTCATGGATGAGTTAAACTATACGCCCCAACAGGTTATGATCAGGGACAATGCACTGACCGTCGACGGGTACAACTATCATGACCGGATCATATGGGGGCTGACCTGCCGGTTTATCAGGACGCTCGTAGACATCGTCAAGGATACATCCCTGTAACGGGGGCCGGGTTCCGGACTATGCACCCTTCTACCCTGCACCTGAGAGGGATGATAACACCGGAACTGGTGCGCGTGTAACAGGTTGAAATCTATGGATTGAGGGAAGAACCCGCGTCACAGAGCAGTATCCTCCCATCCGTGTGTGTCATGGACAACCACCGGCGAGTATGCTATTTTTTTCAGCATGACTCCCATTATGGATCATATCTATAACCTTTCCGTAAAAATAGGGAAACGGGGGACTGCCACAGAGGGAGAATACCGGGCCCGGGATTACATCCGCGAGGTGTTTACCGGCATGGGTATACCATGTTCCGTGGAGGAGTTTAGAACTATCACGTCCTTTTCTTACCCCTATATCGCGATCTTCCTTCTCAGTGTGGCGGGTGCGTTCTTGTTGCTGCTGCACTACCCGGTCGCCGCAATCATTGCGACCGGCGCCGGTGCTGCAATGTTCTTTCTCGAGAATACGTCGTTTGAACTGGTCGGGTCCCTCCTGCCCAAGAAGATGTCATGCAACGTCGTCGGTCATCTTCCCGCGGAAAACGGGCCCGGTCGCACAATCATCGTGACCGCGCATTACGACTCGTCACGGTCGGGTATCATGTTTTCGCCGAAGTTTGTCAGGGGGTTCAGGAATACCTTTATCGGCCTTGTCATATCCCTTTTTTCAATGTTTATCCTCACGGCGATGTACTGGATCACCCGCGCGGCATGGCTGAAGGTCCTCGTCGTTGCCCTGGCGATCGATCCTCTGGTCACGATTGTCCTCTTGCTGCACCGTGAGCTGCGTGGAGAGTTTACGCACGGCGCAAACGATAACGCATCCGGGGTCGGTGTCCTGCTGGGTATTGCTGAGAAATGCAGCCGGGAACCGCTTGCATCTGCGGACCTCTTTCTTGTTGCGACCGGGGCCGAGGAGGTCGGCATGGTGGGCATGGAATCGTTCGTGAAGAAACACCCGCGTCTGTGCAGCAGCGCCCGTATCATCAATATTGACAGCTGCGGCGCGGGGGACGTCGTGTACATCGTGGAGGAAGGCATGATCAAGAAGTACGCAGCGGATCACGAAATGGTTGCCCTTGCAGACCGGCTCAGGCAAACGAGGTTCGATCGGGTAAGGCCGGGGGTATTTACGGCCATGTCGACGGATGCCCTCGTGCCGCTTGCCCGGGGGTACCGGGCCGTGAGTATCATGGCGTTCGATCGGGAGGGCCTCCTGCCGAACTGGCATTGGAAAACCGATGTCTTTGAGAATGTCCAGCCCGGCGCCGTGATGCTTGCGTATGATTTTGTGTCCGCATTAATACAGGAAATCGACACATCCACGGAAGGCCAGATGCTGAGCGACCACGGACTGCAACAGAACAATAAAACGCTCAACGTTTCGCCACATTGATCGGATTAATAGAGTACCTCGTACACCCTGATCTGTTTTTCTTTGCCCCTGACCGTTATTTCGCCCACCAGTTTTGTCGGGAGCGTCGATTGAATAGAGCTGTTTGTTTCACTCGAAATGAGGATCTGGTCGGCATCCGCCCTCGCCTGCAGACGGGCAGCCGCATTTACGCAATCGCCGATGATGGTATACTCGAGCCGCTGTGCGGAGCCCACCATGATGCCGGTCACCGGGCCAGTATCGATACCTATCCTCAGGGAAACGGGTATCCCGGTGTTACCGGTCTTTATCCATGCAAGCAACTGCCGGGCCGAACGTATCGCCCGGTCCGGATCGTCAGGGTGGGAAAGGGGAGTGCCGAACACGGCCATGAAGCCGTCACCGAGAAACTTGTTCACAGAGCCGCCGTTCTTCAGGACGATGGTTGTTGCCTGATCGAAGAATGCCCGGAGAAGCTTTGCTATTTCCCCGGGTTCGTTTTTTTCCGTGAGCGACGTGAACCCCACGATATCCGCGAACATGACCGTGGTCCTTTCGGTGGCCTGGATGTTCCACATCTCGGAGGGGCTGTTTTTGATCATGTCCAGCAGGCCCGCGACTGCCTCGATCGGCACGAACCTCTTTATCTGGTCCGCGATGTTCCGTTCATCCGCTATTTGCCGCGTTAACCGGTCGTGTGCAATATGCAGCGCAAGGAGGTTCGCCATGATGGTCACGAAGTTCAGGTGTTCTTCGTTGAATGGTGTCCGGTCAAGCCTGCGGTCCGCATACAGCGCCCCGTAGATGAACTCCTTTTCCCAGATGGGCGCACACAGCGCGGTATTGATGCCCATGTTCTGAATGGTGCGGTCGTTGGCAAACCTGTTATCGATACCGGCATTTTTGACCAGCAGGCCTGCCCTGTTCTTTATGGAACGATCCAGGATGGCCGAGCTGATGCCTCTGACGCCGGGCCCGTGCGGGCGGCTGGCGGCGATGAGTTCCAGTTCACCGGTCTTCTCATTCGCGATCAGGACGGCCCCGTACTCTGCCTTGATGGCGTCGCACACCATTGTAATGATCCGTGCCGGAAAGCCGCTGCGGTCGGTTGCATAGATAGTCTCGCGTGCGGCGGAGAGAATTATGTCAAAGTACACATTCTTGAGAAGCGACGGGGAGGCCGCGATGGCGTCGAGTTCCTGCGAGGAAACCTCCTTGATGGTCGCGAGTCCGTCGTCGTGAAACACAAAAACCATGCTGCCCGCCATTATCCGGTCCTGGTCGTGGAGTCTGACCCGGGTTTCGATCCGTTCTCCGTTGAGGAGCGTTCCGTTCGAACTCTCGTTGTCTGTCAGGTAGTATCCATCCTGCTCCCGCTGAATAAGGAAGTGGTTCCTGGAAACGCCCGGATCGAGAACGGCGATATCGTTGGAGGGGAGCCTCCCTGCACTGACGGTTTCCTTCTCTATCGTGTATACTGTCTCGCCCTGGTCGCCTTTGTATGTGTAGGTCAGCGAGGCCATCGGGCATATCAGATGAGTATGAATGCGTAGAAGATCGCGTTGATTGCGGATAACGCGATCGCGCTCCGGAGGTAACCGCTGCCTTCATGCAACGGGTTACGCCGCATAAGGACAAGCAGGAGTGCTGACATGATCAGGCTGAGCAGTGTTAACAGCAGCCCTGCCTGGAAAGCGGGGTGCAGGATCCACCGGGGGAGTAATCCTGCATGGACAAACTGCAGGCCCGTCAGAATGAAGACCAGCGGGCCCGCGACAATGCTGATGATCGGCAGGAGGATGAGAGAGTGCAGTGTTTTGATAACGGGATCGGGGATGTTCATCGGCTTGCCGCATTTCTCACACTGTTCCTTTGTGTCCTGCTGGTAACCGCACCACGGACATACCGATTTTATGGTTTTTCTCGATATCTGCGCCTGGGTCAGTATTGCGTTATGCAGGGACACGCCTTCCATTTCCGAATCCCGCATATCCGCATTGCTGAGGTTCGCACTGGTGAAATTGCCGGAAGAGAAGACACTGGCCTGCATGATTGCACCCGACAGGTTGGCTTCTTTGAACACCGCCCGGGTCGCCATGGCATGACTCAGGATCACGCCCTTCATGTTTGCCATCGAAAAATGGGTGTTGATACAGGATGCATGGGACATGCTGGAGCGTTCCAGGGTAGATCCTGTGAATGAAGCGTTGTCAAGTTTCGCATAGTCCATGATTGCACCGGGAAGCTGTGCATATTCCATCTGGGATCCTTCAAGGTTCGCGCCCCGCAGGTTCGTGTCCGTCAGGTTGATATTGTTCATCTGTGCCGAGGTGATGACCGCCTCGGACATATCGAGTCCCGATAGGTTCAGATTGCGGAGATCGCTCGACGGCATGAATACCTTTCTGAGCGACACGCCGGCCAGGAGCGCTTTCTGTATTGCCGCGCCTTTTAAGGTGGCCCCGGAGAAGTCCGCACCGCGCAGATCGGATTCCGAGAGATCGGCCGATTCTACGTTCGCATTCACAAAACTCGATCGGTACAGGAGCGCTTTGTTCATCCGTACACCCGGTGCGCGTATGGTGTCGAAGGTCGCTTCTTTGCCGTTGACGCCGGTCAGGTTTGCCTGTGCCATCTGGCAGCCGGTAAAATTTGCATGTTCGAGTGTCGCAGCAGCCAGATTTGCCTCCTGCAGATTGGATCCCGAGAAGTTTGCATTCCGTGCATCGGCCTTCGACAGGTTCGCACCCTGCAGGTTTGCCGCTTTGATCGATGTTCCCGCAAGCCGTGCTTCTGTTATGATACAGAACGAGAGGTCTGCGTTGTCGAGGACCGCATCGGAGAGGTCTGCACCGGTCAGATCAGAGTTCCTCATCTTGATGTGCTTGAAGTCGATTCCCCTGAGGTTCTCACCCGCAAGCTTTACATTCGAAAGCTCCGGAGGCTTGTCTTTCTGGCCAGCTATATACTGCATGAGTTCATCGCGTGTCATCGGATGTTATGTACAATAAGGATGTGATAAAAGCAAGCGCACGAGAAAAAAGTGGCAATCTGTCAGTGATCTGTAAACTGCTTTATGATACACTGAATTCATTAAAACATGGCAAAGAAACGGCACGGTGGAGCTTGTCACTTGACAATCTCAATAATTTTGATAGGTTGCAATAACGGGCTCGGTTTAAAAGGATAAGGGTGGTTTATGGCAGGGAAAAAAGTGAAATTACATACCATTGTCATAGTTATCGTTTTGTTTTTTTCTTCCGTTGCGGTATCGCACGCACAGCAATATGTAAGCCAGGGTGCATGGGCTGTCGGGTTGGTGCGGGGACTTGGATGGGAAGCAGACGGTATTCCGCAGCACTCCACACTTCAGGATTATTTTGATCTTCTCGCGGGAAGGAATTTTATAGCCGTTGACCTGAGGAATTACAAGACCAGGCTGGGGGTGCTTCCGGACACCATAACGTACAGTGTCGATGTTCAGCATAGCGGGAGATACCGTTTGATAGCGTACGTGTACGGAAATCCACTCATGTTTACGATAGATAACCAGGCAACGGTATCCTCGACGCTTTCAAGCGGCTGGAATTACGAGGACATGGGCAAATTCATCCTCAAGAGAGGGGTCCACAAGTTGAGCATTACCATACCGCAGGGCGGATCCATCAATGCACTGTATTTAAGCTCGTATGTTGAAAACGCCATACAGCCGCAGGGCGGATGGGTTGCCAATAAAGCCCTCGATTATGGAACCGAGGCAAGGACCATGGCCTTGGCAATGGATAGTGCAGGCCAGCTTCCGGTCACGTCACAGCTGCCGTCGACTATACGGGCAGGCCAGAATGTCCGTGAATTCATATTTCAAACACCCACAGACCCGATCATTAACTTCAGTATGGCATTTCCCGGGCCTTCCAGGGGATACGTGATGGTGGATAATTCCATTGTCATGCCGTACGACACCTCGAATGAAAAATCCCTCCAGGTACAACTGAAGGCCCTCGATCTTGCCCAGGGACAACATACGGCATATCTCAGGGTTTTATCCGGACAAATACCTCTTTCGTTTGTTATCAATATGCACAACGAATCGCCGGATGCGTATGTTGCACTCATGCGGTCAAAAGGATTCTCCATGGGGTTTGCCTACCAGTACGTGCCGCTTGCGAATGCCCAGGCATCACTGGGCAACTTTATCGTTCAGTTGACCAAGAACAAACCTTCTGCCGTATCGCTGGCTGCAATGCCGGTTGCCAAGCAGACGGAGCTGCCCTCACAGAGGGCGTTGCGGACGTACCATGAGTCGATAAGCCCGATGAGGCCTTTTGAATAAACCGTCATGAAACGTTTTTTGCTGGTTTACATTGCTATTGCAGGAATAGTATTGACTGCGCAGGTTCGGGCGGGAGCGGATACGCTTGTGTACGCAGCTCCGGGCTTTAACCTTGTCCGAGGTACAACCATCGCAGTTGCTCCGTTCCAAAACCTCACGCAGGCACAGTCTGCCGGGAACATCGTCTCGAATGACCTGGCCACCACGTTTGCCCAGAGCAGGCTGTTCAGGGTGTACGGGGAAAACCTGTTTACGATCCGTATGCCGTATGCCGGGCTGAATCCGGGGCTTCCGGTTGACCGGTCTATCGCTGTAAAAATAGGCCGTCCCGTCGGCGTGCGGTATGTTATCATCGGCAGTGTCATCGAATACGGCTATCAGCTTGCTCCCCAGGGAAGCAGGACACTCCCAATCGTCGGAGTCGATGTGCGGATCGTCGACATACAGTCCGGCCGCATCGTGTTTGCAGGATCCTTTGTCAAAGAAGGCTCGTCCGGCGCCACGCTCGACAGTATTGCAATGGATATCGTCAAAGAGATTTTCGGGAGGATGATCGGGTGAAATCCTACGGCCGATGGATAGTCGTCGCTCTTATAGTTGTTTCGGGTTGCACATCGACAATCTCGTCGAACTTTCTCATACCCTCTGACAGTGTCCGCAATATCAGCTGTATTGCTGTGCTTCCTTTCAAAAACAAGACGCAGGATCCGAACGCAGGCAATATCATGGCCGATATTGTTTCAATCGATCTGATGAAACACCGGAATTTTAATGTGATGGACAGGATGGAGGTCGAACGGGTATTGCGTGAACGGGATATCTATACGCCGGACGGCATAGCACCTGATGACGCCGCAGGTATGGGTATCATTCTGGGTGTCCAGGCTGTTTTTGCCGGAGAAGTTACACAGTACGTGTATATGCCATCAAGCCTTGCCACCGAGGGAGCAGTACCGACCATTCAACTCAGCCTGTCTTTGATTGATACTGCAACAGGCCAGGTTATTTGGACCGGAAGCGGTACGTTGACGCCGTCCGGTCTACTTGCACAGGGCACGACTCCGATAACCGATGTTGCCCAGAAGGGGATCGAAGACCTGCTCGATTCTTTTTATTCATCCCTGGGTCCGGGGGTCGATGCATCGTCAAGGGTATGCTGGTACGATCCCAATACCATCTTCTCGAGGGTCATCGTAGCACAGGCCCGGCAGCCTCAACCTCCCCGTGCGCCGCAACCACAACAACAGCCTGCCCGGCAGCAACCTGTACAACAGCAGCAGCGTATAGCGTCTGTTCAGAGGCCGCAGGTTCAGGTACCGCCCGCAAAGGTATCGATATTAAATGCAAGCGGTAACCCCCGGGCGTCCATGCTGGTGGGGGTGACGCTCATCAAGGACAAGATCAATGTCGTCAATGTGAGTACGGAAAAATATACCAAGCCAACCACCATTGTCTACTACAGGCCTGATTACTATGAGCAGGCCCTGCATATAGCTCGATTGTTAAGAAAAATGCCGCAGCTTGTTGAATCACCGACCTACAAATGGGACATAACGGTCATGATCGGCAGGGATTTGAAATAAAGGAAAGGGAGCGTGGCATGCATTTTTTGAAAACAAAAACACTGGTTTTCCTGTTGTTAACAGGGATGGGCGTACTCGTATATTCACATACAGGATACGCGCAGCAGCAGGATCATAAGCGGCTGTTAAAGGCGTACCTCTCCTTGAGCGATGCGTATGACTCGAATGTTCTGAGATCGGGTGAACAGGGGGCCAACAAAGGAGACAATGTTCTTTATATACAGCCTTCTCTGGCGGTCTTCCTGCCGTTCAGGTTCGGCGCAGATTTCGATCTGAACTATACCTTTACGTACGTCGATTACAGCAAGTATTCCGCATACAATACCTATTTTAACGATCTCACGGCGTCCTTCAATGTTTATCCAGTACCCAACCTCATATTCGGTATCCAGGATTCCTATACCGTGGTCCCCATATCCCCGCAGCTGCCGACCTTTGCAGCTACGAATATCACACAGGCGAATTTTCTGAACCCGTATATTGCCTATAAATTCGTTATTGCCCCGCGGTTTGCAATCGATGCACGGTATGATTTTATCTACGCGACGTTTCCCGGATCACTCGGAATAGGGTACTATGTCAATGAACCGCAGGTCGATGCGGCCATCACGCTGAGCCGGCTGGTCGTCCTCAAACCAGGGTTCAGGTATATATCCCAGACGTTCACGGCCTCCTCCCTGGGTACGATCAATCAGAACCAGCCCTATATAGAGCTTGATATAGCACATGACTCGAAGCTGTCGTTCACCGGAAGTTACAGCTATGTATCCTTCGGGTTCAAGAACAGCTCCCAGTCCGGGAACATCTATCTTGCAAAACTAACCTATAAACCAAATGACAGACTGACCTCGGATCTGTACGTCGACGGCTCAAAGTCCTTTGACATCTTTGCCCGGCTCTACACGCAGGTCGAAGGAGGACTGGATGCGAGGTATCATCTTACGAGACAGCTGATAGGAAAGATCGAAGCAAAATATGTAAAGATTAAATACGCCGGAGAAAATTACTATACCGATGCATCGGGCGGAGATATCGGGCTGAGCTATAGATTCATCCCCTGGTCGGAAGTATTTGCAACATACTATTACTATGATGAAAAACCAGAAGCATCAAATGTTATTGGCTACTCTGACTCGAGAATACTCGTTGGCATCCGTGCAGGCATCCTGTAGAAGACTTTTTTTCGTTCTCCTCGTTATTTTTGTAAGCTCTTCCATTGCGCATGCGCAGGGAGCGGAGTATCGCGTCGGACCCGGGGATGTGCTGAGCGTGGATGTTTTTGGGGAGAAAGACCTTTCCGGAAATGTTACAGTCTCGCAGGACGGGAATATAAAGGATATCCTGCTCGGGGATGTCTATGTCGACGGCTTAACGACCTCCCAGATAGAAACACTGCTCACAGACAGGCTCGGGAAGGATTATCTGGTCAATCCGAAGGTGACGGTATCCGTCACCGAATATAGAAGCCATAAGGTCTATGTCCTGGGCGAGGTCGAAAAGCCGGGTACCTACGCACTGACAACCAAGAGCAGGCTGCTCGA
>JAJYYW010000020.1 GCA_021800575.1 bacterium | reverse complement strand
CGACAAACGCACCTTCCGGCGGGGGATGCTCCTCGCTACCATCAATCCGCTCATAGGGTTGGCGTTCCTCATATTTTGGGCCGGAGGAGCGTTGAGGCTCGGGTTGCTCAGCCTCGCCATCGGCTTTATCATATCTCCGGCGATGAATCTCCGGGATATATCCCGCTACCGCATCGGAGATATTGCCAAGCAGACGATCTACTCCCCCCAGAATATCGAGGCTACGGATGTGATCGGCACGGAAAAAAACATAGAGAAGCTGGTGCGGCAGCTCCCGCCGGTATTCCGGTACAACCCGTTCATTAAACCACGGATGTACAACACCCTTATTCTGGTGTTCAGCACGGGCAGGACCATGCTCATGGAGCACAAGAGTAATGCCGAGGTTCTCGCTGCACTCAATGAACAGATAAAGCGGGTCTCCGGCGCCCCGCTGTCACAGGACACCGTGTCCTTCCTTGTCAGAAAAGGCTTCGGTAAGGCGTACGAGGACAAGCTGTTGGGTATCATTCAAAAATTGTACGACCGGTATAAGATCGTCGGGCAGGGCTCCGTCATCCAGGATTACATCGGTTCCGGTATCCTGCTGACCACACCGGGTATCGGCCGGCTGTACATCCGGGACATCAACAGCTTTATCGATTCGCAGGATGCAAAAAACATACTGTTTAACTACGTGACCGAAACCTTTCCGTTCCTTCCCATCCAGGACCATATTTACCTGACCAACTTCATGACCAACTTTGTCATATCCGACGTATCATACGACAACGAGGCGACCGAACGGACGATCGCAAAGGCGAAGGCATCCGTCAAGCCATCAACCTTGTCCTTGAAAAAGGGGGAAATCCTCGTGCGGGAAGGCGAGCGGATAGACCGGGATGCGTACGCCAAGCTCAGGATCATCATAGGCTCCAGCATGGTCCGGCACTGGTATGTCCTGGTCCTGTTCTACGCACTCATCTTCTTCATCCTGATCTTCTCGGTGCTCGAGTTTTCGCAACGGAACATCCGGAAGTTCACCATCACGTTCAAAGACGGGGTCTTCATGTCCGCCATACTCCTCCTGATCGTGATCATAGCACGGCTATCAACCATGCTGACCAGCATCAAGGAGATCGCATCGTTCAACATCCCCCAGGAGGCATACTATTATGCTGCGCCGATAGCACTGGGCGGTATGATCGTACGACTCATCCTCAACTCGGAAATAGCCATCGGGTTCAGCATCGTTGCGGGATTGACCGCGGCCATGACCGTGTCCAACAACGTGTTCATCGTGCTGTACTATATCCTGAGCGGCGTGGTGGGGGCGCACACGCTTGCCAAGTGCGAGCAGCGGTCGTCCATCATCAAAGGCGGCCTGATGGTTTCAGCGATCGACATGGTTCTGGTCAGCATGTTCATGCTGATCCAGGGAAATCAGCCCACGACCCAGTTCATCATCAACGTTACCATGGCGTTCTTCAGCGGCGTGATATCGGCGATCATGGTAACGGGGCTCACGCCGGTCTTCGAAACCCTGTTCGATTACGCGACCGATATCAAGCTCCTCGAACTGGCAAATCTCGAGAACCCCCTTCTCAAAGAGTTGTTCATGACCGCTCCGGGCAGCTACAACCACAGCATGATGACAGCGACGCTTGCGGAGGCTGCCGCGGCATCCATCCACGCAAACCCGCTCCTGGCGAGGGTCGCGTCCTACTACCACGATATCGGCAAGGTAAAGATGCCGGATTACTTCATCGAGAACCAGCAGTACATGGCGAACAAGCACGACAAGCTGTCCCCGAGTATGAGCAGCCTGATCATCATATCGCACGTGAAAGAGGGAAAGGAACTCGCAAAGGCCAACAAGATCCCCCGGAAGATCATCGACATTATTCTCCAGCACCACGGCACGAGCCTCGTCAAGTACTTCTACGAGAAGGCGAAGGAAAAGAACGGCGGCTCGATCCGGGAAGAGGAATACCATTATCCCGGCCCGAAGCCCCAGACGAGAGAGGCGGGTATCGTCATGCTCTCCGACGCCGTGGAAGCAGCCTCAAGGACCCTGACGGAACCGACGCCGGCTAAAATAAAAACCATGGTGGAGCGCATCGTCAATGCACGCTTCGAGGACGGCCAGCTCGATGAATGCACCCTTGCCCTGAACGATCTCAATGAGATCAAAAAAAGTTTTGTCAAGGTTCTCTCGGCGATCTTTCACAAGCGGGTCGATTATCCGGGATTCAAATTCAACGCTCCTCCGGCAAAAACCAATGGATATTCAAATATCCTCCCCATACAAAAAAAGCAGTAGGCTTTTGCAGTCGGTTAGTGCTCGGCTGAAGAAGTCGGCCCCGTTTCTCGACGGGGCAAAAAAAGTGTTTGTCGCGTTCGTGGATGACGCCACCATACAGGGGCTGAACGAACAATTCAAACACGTGAAGGCCCCGACCAACGTGCTGTCGTTCGAGATAAACCAGACGGATCCGGAAGACGGCATGCTCATCCTCGGGGAGGTCATCGTATCCGTCGATACCGCACAACGGGAGGCAGCACACGCGGAGATGCCGGCGCGCGACCGGCTGACCGAGCTGTTTATTCACGGCCTGGTCCACCTGCTGGGCTACGATCACACCATCAACCGGCGGGAAGCCGCACGAATGAGGCGGAAGGAGAAAGGATTCATGCACCGCATGAACACGGCGGGGTATCGCTCCGGGATACGGGCGTGATCGTGCCGTTTCTCCTCGCTGCTATCTCCGGCGTCCTGACCGGACTGAGTTTTCCCCGCTATGGCGCCCCTCTGTTTGCATGGGTAGCATACCTGCCGCTCCTATTCGCCCTGAAGAGGGTCCATGGGGATCATCAACTCCTGAAAAGCTACGGGTACGGTTTCCTGGCGGGCTTTATCTCGAACATCATTTTGTTTTACTGGGTCGTCGTGGCAATGCACACATACGGCGGTATCAACCTCGCGGTCAGTATCCTGGGACTCGTGCTCCTCGCCGCTCTCCTGAGTGCCCTGTACTCCGGCACCTTTGCCCTGCTGATCAGGCTTTTCTGGAACGGGACGGGGACCGGTGAATTGCTCTTCATTCCCGCCCTCTGGGTTGCCCTGGAGTACCTGCGGACGTTCTTGTTTTCAGGCTTTCCATGGGAACTGCTCGGGTACTCCCAGTACCGGGATCTTTCCCTGATACAGATAGCGAGGGTCACCTCGGTGTACGGTGTCTCCTTCGTGATCATGCTGTTCAACGTATTCATCTATGAATGCCTGATCTGGTGGTACGAAACCAGGAGTGTACGCTCGTCAAAATTTCCCCTGCTGCTGGCAAAATCCGCCGCCGTCGTCCTTCTGATCACCGGCATACTCATCTATGGTGATATAACCCGGGAACGCATCGGATCGCGCATCGACCGTACGGCAGTGGCGCTCCGTGTCGGATTAATCCAGGGTGACATCGATCAAAACCACAAGTGGGACCCGGTGTACCAGGAAAACACCATGGCATCGTATCTGTCACTCTCGCAGGAAGCATACACCCGGTCTCATCCGGAACTCATCATCTGGCCTGAGACCGCGACGCCCTTTTTCTTTCAGTCCGATCCCGGGTATCAGGCCCGGCTGTCCGATTTTGTAAAATCCCACGGCATCTACCTGCTGTTCGGCAGTCCTGCGTTCGCGTTCACGGCCCGGGGTATAAACTACTTCAACAGCGCATTCCTGATGGGACCAGCCGGAGTCGTGCTGGGAAGGTATGACAAGCGGCACTTAGTCCCGTTCGGTGAATACCTGCCGCTCAAACATATCTTTTTCTTTTTCAAGAAATTGACCGGCTCCATCGGAGATTTTACCCCGGGAAACAAAAACACTCTCCTGCGGTTCGGGAACGTACGGATCGGGACGCTGATATGCTATGAGATTATTTTCCCCCAGCTGGCTGCTGCGGACGTCCGGCACGGTGCAAACCTCCTGGTGACGATTACCGATGATGCGTGGTTCGGAGACACATCGGCACCGTACCAGCACCTGTCCATGGCCGTGTTCAGGGCTGTGGAGGACGAGCGGTACGTCGTCCGCGCCGCAAACACCGGTATCACCGCGGTCATCTCCCCGACCGGCAGGATCGTCGCCGAGACAAAACTGTTCGTTCCGGGGTTCATCGACGGCACCGTGAAACTGCTCAACACGCACACGTTCTACGCGAGACAGGGCGATGTCTTTGCTGTGGCGTGTGTCATCGTCTTCCTGCTGTTTGCCGCCCGCTTCGTCTACAAACGGTTCGCCGGCAGATCCCTGCACTGAGCCGGAACCTGCCGGGAAGCCGCTCAGTCCTTGCACCGGTTTACCTTATATCCGATCTGTGGTATGGTGCTGCCATGAACATCAACATTATGCATATCGTGAATGCAAGGATCGATGCTTCACTGCACAACAGTATAAAGATTATGGCTTTTTATTTTATGCTGATATTCTCTGTCCTTGTCATCGCGCTCTTTCCCCTCTATGTAAAGGGCCCCCAGGCACGGACCGCCCGGTGGCTCCTCACCTCGCTCACGGCCGGACTCATCCTGTACCTGGTGTACATCATCTACGTCACCGGGGGGTTCCATGCTTAAAAAGCTTCTGCTGATCGCCGCCGTCGTGTGCATCGCGCATCCGGCATCCGCTCAGTCCGCTGATACACGGATCCAGGAATTTTGTTCGGCACTGGTCCACAAGGACATCACGAGCATCTATACGCGGCCCGTGCTCAAGCCTTTTTTTACCTCGGAGACTGCCCTGTCGAATTTTATCGTCTTGATGAACATACGGATGGAACAAGCCGGTTTCCACCGGTTTACGGTGAACAGCTGCACGGTCAGGAAGATCACGGTGAACGGTTCAACCACCGAAGGTTCCCTGAAGATCACCGGAGAAGGTCCGTTGTTTTTCCTGAAAAGCCGGCTCCTGTTATCCACGCAATGGTTCAACTCGGACAACCGGTGGTACATAAAAGTACCGGCGGTCATGTCAACGGACGAATGAATGCCGGGATCCGGAAGGGCAGCACCTGTCCCTGTTGCATTTTTCTGATAAATAGGGTTAGCTGGACTGTGTATCACGGTATGGGGCAGTAGCTCAGCTGGGAGAGCGCCACGTTCGCAACGTGGAGGCCGAGGGTTCGATCCCCTTCTGCTCCACCATTTTTCTTCCAAAACCACGCATCGTACCGTTGCAATTTCCTCCCATTTCATGTATTATAAACCTATGTCAACTGTAGATGCCCTGTTGTCGGCCGCATATCCGTGGTCGTACATAATCATAGGAGCAGGGGTCATGATTGAGAATGCAGGTATACCGCTCCCCGGCGAGACCATGATGATTGCCGCCAGTGTCCTCGCTGCACGGGGTCAGCTTGATCCCTACCTGGTCATCGCCAGTGGGACCACCGGTGCAGTGATCGGCGACAACGCAGGGTATTGGATCGGCAGAATCGGCGGAAGGAAACTGTTCGACCGGGTGGCAGGGAAATTCTCCTCGGTCGACAGAGGTATGCGGATCACGGAAAAATACTTCCATTCCTACGGAGGAATCACGGTCCTGCTCGCGCGGTTCATTGCCGGCGTGAGGGTGTTCGCGGGCCCCCTTGCCGGGATATCCCTGATGGACTTTAAGCGGTTTCTCTTTTTCAATACCGTGGGTGCGCTCGTATGGGCCGGGGTGCTCGTGTTCGGTATCAGACATCTTGGTACCGTGTATGCGAAGTACATACGCGGCTATGAAAACGCCAACGCTGTAATCTGTGGACTTTTATTCGCTATGCTGATACTGCTTACCTACAGAATGATTAAAAAATTGAGAGGGCGGTAGAATGCAGGACCACGATTTCAAACGCCGCATGCTCCAGCCGGCAAAAACCATGACAGAGAAAAAACCAAAAGGCGGGTTACTGGGGTTCATACGCGCCGTGTTCCGGGGCCAACCCAAAGGAACGATCGATCTCGACATAGAAAATCTCCTGACCAGGGTTGAAAAAATCACGAAGCGCAGATTCAAAGACCACCACCTTGTAAAGAAAGCGTTGATACATAAGTCGTCCAAGCTCGCCAGTGAGCAGAATAATTACGAACGCATGGAGTTTCTGGGCGACGCCGTGCTCGGGCTGATTGTATCGGACCTTCTCTACGCGGCGTACAAGGATGAAGACGAGGGGAGGCTCACCTACTACAAAGACTCTCTCATCCAGATGAGAAGCCTCGCCGGCAAGGCGCGGGAGCTCGGCCTTGCACACTACGTGTTTGTCGGAAGCAAGGAGAAGAAAAACGGGTTTTCCAACAGCGACGTGCTCCTCGGGGACATCTTCGAGTCGCTGGTCGGGGCCATCTACCTCGACATGGGATTCGAGGGCGTGTTCCGGTTCGTCCGGACGATGTTTGAGAAAGACATTGCCTTCGTTCGCGAACAGCCCGAGTGGGACTTCAAATCAAAGTTGAACAACATCGCACAGGTGATGTATAAATCACCGCCCGATTACAGGGTTGTCGGTGAGCCCGTCATCAACGGCGTGAAGATATACAGGGTGACCGTCGATCTGAACAACCGCACCATTGCCCACGGCGAGGCACGGAGCAAGAAAGAAGCCGAGCAGGAGGCAGCCATGAAAGCGCTCCTCAAGCTGAAACAATAGCCCTACCTTCTGGTATAGCGTCCCGCGAGGAGGGTCTGTTCGAGCACGTGCCCGTGCAGTGCGTTTTCAAGTGTCGCCTTTACTGCTGCCGGTCCGAGACCAAGGGTGGTATCGAGTGCGAAGAGTCTGAAAAAATACCGGTGCGTGCCCGAGGGAGGACATGGTCCGTCGTACCCCTGTTCCTGAAAATCGTTGGTCCCCTGTACAGCGCCCGCAGGACTGCTGCCCTCGCGGATGATACGGGTCGAAGGCCGTATGTTCCACACGATCCAGTGCGTCCATACCCCTGCCGGGGCATCGGGGTCCTCGACGATCAGGACAAGCGATTTTGCGCCAACGGGAACGTTGCGTATCACGAGCTCAGGATTGATGTTCCTGCCGTCACAGGTATACGTCTTTGGTATTGCCCCCTGCCGGACAAAGGCCGGGCTCGTCATGGACATACCGGCACTGCCCGCGAATACCGGCGCCGGGAATACGTACACCAGCAGGGAGGTCAGGCATGCAGCAGCGATTATTCTCATTGCCGGCTTACCCTCGTTCCAGCGCCCGGGTCACGTGTATTGAATCAGGGAATACACGGGGTGCGGCTTTATCCTGTCCCTGCCCTTCAATCCGAGCAACTCGATGACAAACGCGCACTCGACGACCCTGCCGCCCGATTTTTTGACCAGTTCGATTGCCGCAGAAGCCGTTCCGCCGGTCGCGAGCAGATCGTCGACGATAAGCACCCGGTCCCCTTTTTTGATGGAATCCCGGTGCATTTCTATTTCGTCGACACCGTACTCGAGCTGATAGCTCGCCTTGACTGTTTTGTACGGCAGCTTGCCCGTCTTTCTGACGAGCACGACACCCTTACCCAATTTGTAGGCAAGCGCCGAGCCGATGATAAAGCCCCGCGCATCAATAGCAAGGATAACGTCTATATCGCGATCGATGTACCTGTTGCCGAATATATCGATGGTACGCTGGAACGACCTGGCGTCCTTGAGGAGCGTCGTGATATCATAAAATAAAATGCCCTTCTTCGGAAAATCCGGTATCTCCCGTATCGCCTTCTTGAGATCAAACTCTTCCATCGCTTACCTCCTGCACACGGTTATAAGCCCTGGACGATAAATTGCAATAAAATCTGTCCGCGTGCTTGAATTGCACCGTTTTTTGTCCTATACAGGAACAGAGGAGGTCGTATGGCACAGCAGATATCCGTTTTTATAGAGAACACGCGGGGCAGGCTCCGGGAGATCGCGAAATTGCTGAAAGAAGCGCACATCGACATCAAGGCCATCACCATTGCCGATACGCCGGACTTCGGCGTCGTGCGGATGATAACCGGCGATAACCAGAACGCCCTGAGGATCCTGAAAGACGGCGGTTTCACGACAAGGACCACGGATGTCATTGCCGTGAAGATCGAGAACAAGCCCGGGAGCCTGTTCCAGGTGCTGTCCGTTCTCGAAAAAAAGAACATCGATATAGCGTACCTGTATTCCTACGCCGCAAGTCCCCACGACCACGCCATCCTTGTATTCCGGTTTGACAACAGCGAGGCGGCCCGCACGGCACTGTCGGATGCCGGCATTGCGGTTATAACCACGGAAGAATTATTACAATAAAAGGAGGGTCCTATGGAAATGTACCTGCTTTACCGTCCCGCTCCCCGGGGAGGTGTGCGGTGAGTACGCGCAAGGAAGGCACGATCAGATCAAAAGACTCGACCGAACTGTTCTACACATACCTGCTCGCCGACAAGCCCAGGGCTTCCATCTTCATCGTCCACGGACTAGGCGAGCACCTCGGCAGATACCAAAACGTCATCGATGCCCTGCCGGAGTATAACCTCTTCCTGTTCGACCTCAGGGGCCACGGCAGGTCCGGAGGCAAGCGGGGCCATGTCATGCGCTTCGATGAATACCTCGATGATGTGGATACCGTCAGAACAGAGATGAAAAAGCTTGTCCGGGGAAAATCCTTTCTCCTCGGCCACAGTATGGGCGGGCTCATTGCACTGCGGTACGCCCTGTACCGTCCCGAGGGGCTTTCCGGTGTTGTCGCGTCGGGCCCCCTGCTCGGGGTGAACGTGGAGGTTCCCAAAATAAAGGACGTGATCGGCAGGCTCGTTGCCAACATCGCGCCGGGCCTGTCCATGAACAACGAGATCGACACGTCCCGGCTCTCGCACGACAAAGCGGTCGTGGACGCGTACAACAACGATCCCCTGGTTCACGCAAAGGTCAGCGCGCGGTGGTACGTCGAAATGGTCAAGGCCATGAAGGACACCAACGATCACGCGGACCGGCTCATTCTTCCCTGCTTTATCCTGCACGGCAGTGCGGACGCGCTCACCAGCCCGAAGGCATCCCGGGAGTTTTTCGAGCATGCGGGGTCGACAGACAAAACATACAAGCTGTACGAGGGTTATTACCACGAGATCTACAACGAGCTTGAAAAACAGAAGCCACTCGGCGACATGGCCGCCTGGCTCCGTACGAGGGCATCGGCATGACATCGTACAAATTCAACACCATAAAAGAGCTCATCGCAGGCCGGGCAGCAGCAGCACCGGACAAGGTCTTTATGTACTACAAAGACACGACGAAGACCCTGCGCGAACTCGACGATATATCCAACCGGATCGGGAACAGCCTCCGCGAACGGGGGGTGCAGAAGGGAGACAGGGTCACCCTGCTCATCCCGAACAGGCCCGAGTTCATCTACGCATGGTTCGCCCTGATGAAGATCGGCGCGGTCATGGTGCCGGTGAACACGCAGTTCAAGCCCGGGGAGATACAGTACATCGTTGACAATGCCGGGGCGCGGGCGCTTATAACAACCGGGGCGTTCCAGGACGCGATCGCGGGGATCCGGCAGGGACTGCCGCAGTTGAAGGACATCATCGTCGTTGACCCCGTCGAGCCGGCCGGGATCATCCCGTTTGCTTCTCTTTTGGACGGGAGCCCCGCGGAGCCGGCCGTTGAGATCGGCGAAGACGACTACGCGTCCTTCATCTATACCTCCGGCACCACGGGGTATCCTAAAGGGGTCATCGACACGAACCGCAACTATATTGCAAACGCCCATCAGATCGCCGAGGCCGCTGATTTCACCGGACAGGACAGGGCACTGCTTATTCTCCCGTTGTTCCACTGTAACGCGCAGGTGGTCACGGTCCTTGCTCCTCTGTACGCGGGTGCAAGCTTTGTGCTGATGGAGGGATTTTCGCCGAAGGACTTCCTGCCGGCTATCGACAAGTACAAGCCCTCCACCTTCAGCGGTGTCCCGACCGTCTACGCCATTCTCAACAGCCTGCCAGACGCGGAAAAGTACGACCTCTCGTCATTGCGTTTTGTCATCTGCGGTGCAGCACCCATGCCCGTGGAGGTGTTTACCACCTTCGAAAAAAGGTACAAGGCGTTCATCCTCGAAGGGTACGGCCTCTCGGAGGCGACCTGCGCGAGTATCATCAACCCGCTGAAGGGGAAGCGGAAAATAGGCTCCATCGGCAAACCACTCAACGGCCAGGAGGCCCGGATCCTGGATGATGACAACCGGGAACTGCCGCAGGGGCAGATCGGCGAGATATGCATCCGGGGAGACGTTGTCATGACCGGTTACTACAAGAATCCCGAGGCGACCGCCGCCGCGATCAGGGGCAGCTGGCTCCATCCCGGGGATCTCGGATACACGGATGAAGAAGGGTATATCTACATC
>JAJYYW010000019.1 GCA_021800575.1 bacterium | reverse complement strand
GCCGGATACCGCGACGAGAATGCGGTCGCCATCCGCGATGAGGCGGTAGTCCCCGATGGCTTTCCCGACGAGGCGTACGACCTGGTTTTGCGTCTCTTCCATCAGTGTCTCCCTGCTTTGGTCAAACCTTCCATGGTAGCTCCAGTATGTACAGCACCCGGAGGGATATTTCAAATCGCTTTACCCTGTTCCTTGAATATCCTAAGCTCCAGGTGCAGGGTGAGTGCGAGCGGTGCGGGTACCACGGGGTTGAACGCCCGGTGATTCAACAACAAGGTTGACTCGTTTGACCACTTGGCAAAGCCGTGCACTGAAACACTATGGTCACCATATTGAAAAGAATATTCGCCTCCCTGCGGTATCGGAACTTCCGCCTGTTCTGGTTCGGTCAGGGGATATCCCTGGTGGGCACCTGGATGCAGAGTATCGGCCAGGCATGGCTCATCCTGCGGCTCACCAACTCTCCGTTCCTGCTCGGCCTGATAGGGGCGGCGCAGTACACGCCGATCCTCGTGCTGTCCGTCTTTGCAGGCAGTCTCGTAGACCGCTTTCCCAAGCGCCGTCTCATCATACTCACCCAGACGGTCATGGCCGTCCTTGCGTTCATCCTCTGGATCCTCACGGCGCACGGCATCGTCACCTACTGGCATGTGTTTGTGCTTGCGGCGTTCCTCGGCCTGGCGACCAGCCTCGATGTTCCCGCGCGCCAGGCCTTCCTGGTCGATCTCGTGGGCAGGGATTCCCTCATGAACGCCGTCGCCCTCAACTCCACGACCTTCAATGTCGCCCGGCTCATAGGGCCTGCCGTGGCAGGCATCCTCATCGCGAAGGTGGGTATCGCGATGACCTTCCTGCTGAACGGACTCAGTTTCATTCCGGTTATCCTGGGGCTTATCATGATAGACACCGACGGACTGCCCGGGAGGGCGCGTGCCAAAAATGTTGTCGAGGACGTGAAGGAAGGGCTCCGCTATATCAGGAACAATGCGCTCATCTTTGACGTCGTCATGCTCATGCTGCTCGTGTCCCTGTTTGCGATCAACTTCAACGTGGTTGTCCCGGTCTATGCAAAGTACGTTTTTCACAGCAACCCCGAGATCTTCGGTTTTCTCATGTCTGCACTCGGCGTGGGCTCTCTTTTCGGGGCGGTGCTCGTGGCACTGCGGAGCAGCCGGAGTCCGAATGCCGTGTTCCTCATCCTCGGCGGTGTGGTGCTGTCCATGTTCCAGATGGTCATTGCGTTTATCTCCGGCAGGTACGCCGCAGTCGTCATCCTCTTTATCATAGGGTTCGGCGCCATTATTTTTACCGCGCTTACCAACACCACCATCCAGCTCAACACACCGGACGAGCTCAGGGGCAGGGCGATGAGCGTGTACTCGCTCGTATTCATGGGGGTCACGCCGATCGGCAACCTGTTCATCGGCGGTCTGGCGGACATTGCCGGGGTGAGGATCTCGATCTTCATCGGGGGTCTGCTCGGTACCATTCCGGCGCTGTATTACCTGCGCAAGTTCCTCAGACCCGGGCATGCGCGGTGAACCCGCCCGGTGCAGGCCGCGAGCGCCGGATCCCTTGATAATCCTTTGTTTTGATCCTATGTCCTGTAGCAGATATGACGGATGTACTTCTGATACACGGATTGTCGGGCAGTCCTGCGGATATGCAGTTTATCGGGGATAGACTGGCGCGCGGCGGCCAGAGGGTGGTCAACAGAGCCCTGCCGGGACACGGGACGCGGCCCGAAGACCTGCTTACCGTACGTATGCAGGACTGGATTGATGTAACCGTGGCCGGGATCGGTGCCTGTCCGCAGGGTTGTTGTATCGTCGGACAGTCCATGGGCGCCCTGCTCGCACTCTACGGCGCAGCCCAGTACCCTGACAAGGTCAAGGGGCTTGCCCTGCTGGCACCTGCGGTACGGCTTGCCGGAGGATTCAACCGGCTGTTTTTGGCCCTGCTGTACCGGTACTCACGTGTCCTGCCCGTACCGGCTCTTTACTATACAAAGGTGGGCGGCGCGGACATCGCCGACCCTGCGGAAAAGGAACATTACGGTGCGTACGGCAAAATAGCCTTCAATGCCCTGGCACAATTCGAGGGGCTGCGCAGGCTTGTCCTCGGCATGCTTCCCCGGGTCATCGCACCGGCACTCATGGTGTATTCGGCCAACGACCATACGATCGCTCCCAATGCAGTAGAAATAATTGACAGAAAAATACGGTCGACTATAAAGAATACGGTAGTGTTCTCCGGTTCTTTTCATGTGCTATCAGTAGACAGGGATAAAGAAGGGGTTGTTGCCGCGATACTCGAATTTCAGAAGTTAATAAAAACGGGGGTTACATGATAAAACACATACTTGTTTCTGTCGACGGTTCGGAAAACAGTGACACAGCCTTGACCTACGCCACGTATCTTGCCGGGAAACTGCACGCCGCATTGCACGTCCAGCACGTGATCGACGTGGTGTTTCTCGAGAACCCGTTTCTCCACGATCTGTCGGGTGCAATGGGGTTCGAGCCGTTTGTTGATTTTTCCGGCAAGGTGAGCGATGTCCTGCGCCAGCGCGGGAAGCAGATACTGGCGGATGCCGAGGCGGCATGCGCAAAGGCGGGTGTGGAGTGCAAGACCTACCTCGATACCGGCATCGTGACCAAGGAAATCTGCGAGCGGGAAAAACTCGTTGACCTCGTGATCATCGGCCAGAAGGGGGTGAACTCGCAGTTCGACCGGAAGATCCTCGGTTCCACGACCGAGGGGCTCACCCGGAGACTGACCAAGCCCCTGTTCATCAGTCCCGCGCAGTTCCATGCGATCAGCCATGTCCTGCTCGCGTACGACGACAGCGACGGGGCAAAAAAGGCCATGGAGTTTGCCGCGGGCTTCTGCAAGGACATGGCCATACCGCTCACGGTTGTGACGGTGAACAAGGACGAAAAAGTTTCCTTGACAATCCTCAGCGGTGTAACGTCTTATATAGAACCGTACGGTATCGGCGTCGAGACCCGGCACGCAACCGGGAATGCCGAGAAGGTTCTGAAGTCCATGATGGACAGCGAGTCGTACGATCTCATGGTCATGGGAGCGCACGGGCATTCGCGGATCGTCGAGCTCGTTTTGGGAAGTACCGCGGAGTACGTGATACGGAATACGAACAAGCCCGTGATTGTGACAAAAAGTTAAAGGAGGCAGTGATGAAGATTGGTATCAACGGATACGGAAGGATCGGCAGGATTGTGCACCGGATCGCGCTGCAGCGCAAGGACATCCAGATCGCGGCGATCAACGATATTACGGACTCAAAGACGCTTGCACATCTCCTGAAGTACGACTCCGTTCATGGCACGCTCAACGCCGAGGTCCGCGCTGAAGAGAATGCGCTGTTCGTCGACGGGAAAAAGATCACCATAACGTCCCAGCGCAACCCCGGGGACATCCCCTGGAAAGACTTCGGGGTTGACGTTGTCGTCGAGAGTTCGGGATTGTTCACGGACCGGGAAAAGGCGCAGCTCCACTTCAAGGGCGGTGCAAAGAAGGTCATTATCTCGGCACCCGCGAAGGACCCGGACATAACCATTGTCCTCGGCGTCAACCATACAGCGTACGACCCCGCGAAACACCACATCATTTCCAATGCATCGTGTACGACGAACGGGCTCGCTCCGCTCGTGAAGGTGCTCAACGACAATCTGGGCATTGAAAACGCGTTTATGACAACCGTGCACTCATACACCAACGACCAGCGGATCCTCGACCTGCCCCACAAGGACCTCAGACGTGCCCGTGCGGCAGCCATATCCATGATACCGACGACCACGGGCGCAGCGAAGGCCCTGCACCTGGTCATTCCCGAGGTGAAGGGAAAAATCGACGGTGTATCCATCAGGGTCCCGACGTTCGACGTCTCCATCGTCGATCTCTCAGCGACCGTTAAAAAGTCCACCTCGGCAGAAGAGGTCAACGCCCTGTTCAAGAGGGCGTCCGAGGGGGATATGAAAGGCATACTCGGGTATTCGGACGAACCCCTGGTTTCGATTGACCACCGGGGCACGCACTTCTCCACCGTGGTCGATTCCCTCATAACGAGGGTGATCAACGGGACCTTGGTCAAGGTCTTCTCCTGGTACGATAACGAATGGGGTTTCTCGACCAGAATGGTCGACCTGATCGAACTGGTCGGCAGCGGGGCGCGCGCATGATGAATTACAGGGACCTGAAATATATCGATACGGTCGATATCAAGGATAAGCGCCTGTTCATACGGGTGGATTTCAATGTTCCCATGACCCCGGACGGCGCGATATCGGATGATATCCGGATACGAAGTGTTCTGCCGACCATCAATTATGCCCTCGACGAGGGCGCGTCCATCATTCTCGCGTCCCACATGTCGCGTCCCAAGGGGGTCAAGGACCCGAAGTATTCACTCCAGGTTGTGGCGAAGAGACTGTCCCGTCTGCTCGACAAGGAAGTCCTGTTTGCCGGTGAATGCACAGGGCCGTCTGCGGACGAATACAAAAAACACCTCCGCAGGGAAGAGGTGCTCTTGCTCGAGAACCTGCGGTTTAATCCGGGCGAGGAGAAGAACGACGACGAATTTGCAAAGGTCCTGGCGCAGGACATCGATGTCTACATCAACGATGCGTTTGCAGTTGCGCACCGCAACCATGCCAGCGTGTCGGCCATAACGAAGCATGTTCCCCAGTGCGCTGCCGGATTCCTCATGAAGAAGGAGCTCAATTACTTTACCAAGGCAACGGACAACCCGCTCCGGCCTTTCGTCGCGATTATCGGCGGCGCAAAGGTTTCCAGCAAGCTCGGGGCCATGTCCAACCTCCTCGATAAGGTGGACAAGCTCATCATCGGCGGCGGTATGGCATTCACCTTTTTGAAGGCGCTCGGGTACGAGGTCGGGAAATCGATCGTTGAAAACGATATGCTCAGGACCGCGCTGGACACGCTTCAGCGGGCACGGGAAAAGGGTGTCAAGGTATACCTGCCCGTTGACTGTGTTGTTGCGGACAAATATGACGCAAAGGCGGAGTCCCGGATCGTGACGATCCAGGAGATCCCGCATGACTGGATGGCCATGGACATAGGTCCTTCCACGAACTTGCTGTTCTCGTTCGCTATCCAGGGCGCAAAGACCATCATCTGGAACGGACCGATGGGCGTTTTCGAGATGCAGAGCTTTTCCCGGGGCACGATGTCCATGGTGTCCCATGTTGCCAACTCGTACGCGCTGACCATTGTCGGCGGCGGTGATACGGACGTCGCTGTCCACGAGGCAGGCGAGAGTCCAAACATTTCCTACATTTCTACCGGCGGAGGAGCGTTCCTCGAGTTGCTCGAAGGGAAGGACCTTCCTGCACTCAAGGCGCTTGAAGCCTGTTTGCACAAGAGCTGATAGTGAAACCGCGCCCGATCGTTGCAGGTAACTGGAAGCTCAACAAAGGGCCCGCAGAGGCACGGGCATTCGGCGAAGCCCTGGCAGGCCGCCTTGGCGATGTTCCCAGGAGCAAGGTCGACGTCATCGTTGCACCTCCGTTTGTTTCCCTGCCGGCACTCAAACCACAGGGCTTTTTCTCCGGAGCCCAGGACGTGTACTGGGAAGACAAGGGGGCGTTTACCGGCGAGGTTTCACCCGCCATGCTGAAGGAAATCGGTGTGGACTACTGCATCGTCGGCCATTCGGAGCGGCGGCAGCTGTTCGGTGAAACGGACCGGACCGTGAACCTCAAGGTTTCGGCGTTGCTGGCAAAAGGTATACGCCCTATCCTCTGTGTCGGGGAAAAACTCGAGGAGCGCAAGGCAGGGATTATGTACAATGTCGTCCGGTTCCAGCTATCGGCAGGACTGTTTGACGTTTCGATAAAGAACCCCGAGGACATCGTTGTTGCCTACGAGCCCGTGTGGGCAATCGGCACGGGCAACGTTGCAACCCCGCAGCAGGCAGAGGATATGCACGAGGTGATACGCCAGTCGCTCGAAAAGCGCTTTGGTATCGATGACGGCGGCAGGATACGGATCCTGTACGGCGGCAGCGTCAACGGGGATAACATAGAGGGGCTCATGGACAAGGATCAGATCAACGGAGCACTGGTAGGCGGCGTAAGCCTTGACCTTGATAAATTTATAAGTATAATTAACCTAATTGCAAAAAGGGAGAAATAGGAACATGTATACAGTGGTACTGTTGGTGCATATTATGCTTGCCGTGGCGATCGTCATGGTAGTTCTCTTGCAGGTGGGCAAAGGTTCAGGGATGGGAGCAGCGTTCGGGGGCTCCAGCGAGAGTTTCTTCGGCTCGTCGGGCCCGAGCAACTTTCTCGAGAAGGCTACCATTGTCGTTGGCATCCTGTTTCTTTTGACATCCTTGACCCTCGCGTATATCAGCGGTGAATCCGGACAGAACAGGCTGTTCAACCAGATGGTACCGGCGCAGACTTCACCCCTGCCGGCGCCGTCGCAGAATGCACTGCCGGCGAGTCCCTCGACAACACAGCAGAAATAATCCAGTGCCGAAGTGGTGGAATTGGTAGACACACCATCTTGAGGGGGTGGCGGGTAACACCGTGCGGGTTCGAGTTCCGCCTTCGGCATGCTTTACAAGGTCTTCAAAGCAGGACCGTATCGTTTTCGCATCCAATCAGAAGGGGGTACACCGGCTCAATAACCGGGGGGACGGTGCCCGCAGATATTCAGACCTGCACACCGGCGCTGTCGTTTTCCTTCAGCCTCCTGAGCTCGAACACGACCGGCCTGATGCCGTCCGTACACCCTGCGATCATGGTGTCCTTGTCCTTCATCCATCCATCGAAAATGCCTTCGGAAAAGTTTCCGCCGGTCATGAGCGAGGCCACGTACGGATACAGGTCCCGCCATGCCCAGTCGCAAAACCCGTCGGGCTTCTCGTAGGTCGTCACGAAGACCTGGCCTTCCCTGAATGCGGGACACTTTTCGATCGTTTCGTTGCAGTAATGCTGGTATTCCTTGAACACATACATCTTCAAAACCGTAATCTGTATCTTGACCATGTTACCACCTCAATAAACAACGCAATACAGCTGAGATTTGATACAGTCAAGAGTGCCGGGTTAGAAGAGCAGCTTCTTTAGCGGTAGGCTTCTTTCCTGTGAAGAACTCTGTAAATAGTTACCGTTTTTGTAGTGTCGTCGATCTCGTAGAGTATTCGATATTTGCCAACACGCAAACGATATCCATCCACCCCTTTGAGCTTTTTGGATTAACGTAGAAACCCACCGTCTTTGACGGTGGGTATGGAGAGTTGGCTTTGCCAGTTTTCTGTCATTCCCACGCAAGTGGGAATCCAGAAATTTAATACGAAAATGATGAAGAACTGGATTCCCGTTTCCACGGGAATGACATTTTGTGGATTTTCAGGAGCCACCACCTTTGTTGGTGGTCGTTCACTTTGATGCTGCCTCGGTTGTTGCGCCAATGATTTAATTTCTCGTTTATGATTGAAAGATCTTTTGGATTTATAGAGCGAAGCGATTTCGCACGGCAGACTTTGCAAACAATCGATACAGTACAGGATTTTGTCTTTTTTAAGCCGTGCCTCAATAATGGAATACGGTTCAGAGTGCTCCTTTGCACCTGCTAAAAATGCTTTTTTGTCTCTGAGTTCTTCAAGTGAGTAGAGCAGCTTCTCATAATATTTAATATCCAGTATCATAGCTTTTTTTTGCCTTTATTGTCACCTGCATGCGCGGGGCGATGGCTCAGGGAGACGGCCGGGTAAGTCTTTCAATAATCTGCCGGTGCCCGGAAAATTGTTCGCACAAGGCCTTCCGGTCGCCCAGTTCGAAATATTTGTACTCGAACGGCGGCTCGCAGTAGCAGGTTACCAGCGAGAATGAGCCGGGCCGGGCGACCTCTGCTGCAAACCATTTGCCGGGCGGAACTGTAAACACAGGGTTTCCGGGGTTCAGTTCTATCTTCATCAGTCCTCCCGTGCCGTCATAGTCGAGGATGTAAAGATATACCGGGCTGTTTCCTGCCTCTCCTGCCACGAAGGTCCATGTTTCTTTCACGGTGATGCGGTGAAAAACCGAGAAGCTGTACTCCTCGTCAAGGAGATAGTAAATGTTGGTCGCCGTGTCGTCCCTGAAGTTTTCCCAGAAATATCCTCCTTCCTCGGGCAGAGGTTTGAGGTGATAGCGCTCCTTCAGCACGTCCGTTTGGGTTGGCTTGGTTGCCATGCTCATAGTGTACCAGAGTATGAAAGAATTTACCACGGGAATCAGGTGAAAGAGCTACTGCCGATATCCCCGCTGCCTCCGGTCACCAGTACCATCAGCTGAGGTGCCGTCAGGCAATCCCGCCCATTGCCTGACGGGGATTGTACTGAACCGGGAGTGCGTTCTTAATCGACCTTGACCTGCTTTGGCTTTGCCCCTTCTTTCTTGGGTATGGTAACCTCGAGCATGCCATCCTTGAATTTTGCCTTTACCTTATCTTTATCCACAGCCGCCGGAAGGGCGAAGGTACGGACAAAAGAGCCATAGGCCCTTTCCATGATGTAGTAGTTGTGCTCCTTCGTCTCTTTCTCTGATTTCCTTTCACCCTTCAGGGTCAACATGGAAGCGTTGACCTCGATGGAAAAATCCTTCTTCTCAAAGCCCGGAAGCTCGGCCTTCAACACGACGCTGTCTTTTGTCTCGTAAATATCGACAGCCGGGTTCCATGCACCTGTGGACATCTCCATATCAGGGAATCTAAACCTGCCGATGTTCTCATCAAACAACCGGTTGATCCTGTCCTGCATGGTGGAGAGCTCACCGAAGGGGTTCCATTTCGTGATCGCCATATGTTTTTCCTCCTTTATATTTCTTTTGGAAAGGCTGGCCTGTCAGAAGGCCCCCTTTCCGTTTCGTCAACAGCAGAAAGCACAAAATTGGGCCGATACTTCAGGGTTACAGAAGGAGCGTGGTGCGGATACAAGGCCTGTCGTCGGAAAGACAGGCGTACGGATAAACACGATAAAGATAGTTTTCCGAACCGTTCTATTTATCATACAGGCTATTCTCCCGTATAGATAGAATTAATAACGAACAATAATCCCTTTGTCAAATGATTGTCAGGTCCATAGGTTGAACAAACGACCGGTGATACCGGGCAGTGTGATGACAACTCTGGAAAAGGAGGATACAATGTTGATCTTAGCGTAAGCGGCAGCTATGGGTACGGCGAGGTCAATGCGCACGTGCTGGGCAGCGTCAGTGACAGGATAAACCGCCACGCATTGTGCAGCGTTTTGATTGTACGATAGCTGTATGGTTTCTGTCCGGAGGGTGATCTGGCGAAGAACAGTCCGGCCGGCGTCTTTGACAGGGCACTGGTGCTTTGGTAGTTTGTGTTTGAGGGGAAGAAAAGGAGCACGGGTATGGAAGAGATCAAAGGAAGCACGGCTGTTGTGACCGGCGGTGCCAGCGGAATTGGCAGAGCCATTGCACTTGCACTCTCACGGGAAGGGGCACGCGTCGTCATTGCAGACCTTGATGAAGAGGGCATGGCCGCAACGTTGAGCGCCATTACCAGTACGGGCGGCGAGGCTGCTGCGATTCGAACCGATGTTTCGGATGCCCAGGATGTCGAGGCCCTCGCTGACAAGGCCTGGTCGGTCTTCGGACCCGTCCGCATCCTGTGCAACAACGCAGGGGTCGGCATGTTCGGCGGGCTGGAGACCATGACGCTCAATGACTGGCGATGGATCATGGGGGTCAATGTCTGGGGGGTCATCCATGGCCTTCTGGCGTTTGTTCCGCGGATGATCGAGGAGAAAAAGGAAGGCCACATTATCAATACCGCGTCCATATCAGGCCTCGTGCCCAATGCCTACCTCGGTGCGTATACCACCACGAAGTACGCTGTCGTGGGACTGTCAGAGTCCCTGCGCAAAGACATGCGGGCGTACCGCATCGGTGTTTCGGTCCTGTGTCCCATGGGGGTGGAAACCCGGATTGCCGATGCTGAGCGCAGCCGCCCGGATTCCCTGAAAAATCCGGGCGGGCCGGCGTTCACTCCTTCCCTCGATATCCTGGGACGTCTCCTTGCTCCGGAACAGGTTGCCGACCGGGTCATCTCGGCTATCAAGAAAAACGAGCTCTACATCCTTACCCATAAGGAATCGCTCGAACCGCTGCGCCGCCGTTTCACGCAGATCGAACATGCAGTTCCGAACGAGTAAGCCGCAGCTGGTATTACCGGCTATAGGGCCTTGCCCGGGTTCATGAGGTTGTCCGGGTCGATAAGCCGTTTAATCGACTTCATAAGGTTATGCGTTGACGGCGAAAGCTCCTTCGTGATGTAGCCGAGTTTGGTGATGCCGACCCCGTGTTCGCCGGATATGGTACCGTGCAGACTGATGACAAGGTCGAATATCTGGTCAACCGCCCTGAGCGCGCGCTGGTGCTCATCGGCCTCCTTGGTGTCATAGAGGATGTTCACGT